>NZ_JBFAJO010000115.1:0-18922 GCF_040655255.1 Kitasatospora sp. NPDC050463 | reverse complement strand
CGCCCGTCGAGTACGAGAACACCTACCACCTCACAACTGCAAAACCACAGGTCACAACCACAAGCTGAGGTCTCTATCGAACCCGGGGCGGTTCATGTACCGGGTTGTCCTGGACGAGCTCGGTGCCCGGGGCGAGCTGGACTGGTCGCGGTGCGCCATCGACTCGGTAAGTATCCGCGCCCTCAAAGGGGGCGACTGACCGGACCGAATCCGACCGACCGCGGCAAGAAGGGGTCGAAGATCCACCTGATCTGTGACCGCAACGGGCTGCCGATCTCGCTCGCCATCTCCGGAGCGAACTTGCACGACAGCCAGGCCCTGGAACCCTTGGTGCTCGGCATTCCGCCCATCCGTTCCCGCCGAGGACCACGTCGGCGCCGACCGGCCAAGCTCCACGGAGACAAGGGCTACGACTATGACCACCTGCGGCGATGGCTGCGGTCACGCGGCATCGTCCCGCGCATCGCTCGCCGCGGAGTCGAGTCCTCCCAACGTCTGGGCCGCCACCGCTGGGTCATCGAACGCACCATGTCCTGGCTCGCCGGATGCCGCCGACTGCACCGCCGCTACGAACGCAAGGCCGAACATTTCCTCGCATTCGCCGGCATCGCCGCGCTCCTGATCTGCTACCGCCGCCTGGGCCGCGTCGGCGGGCGGGACCGGTCAGTGTGAGACCGGTCCGACGCGGCGGACCCACACGGAAAAAGGCGCGGCCTGCGGCTCGGGAGCGATCTGCTCTGCCTGTCCGTCCTCGGCCTCAAGAGCCGACCAGGCAACCAAGCCCGGATCCCGGTCACTCAGGAAACCCTCAACGACAGCACCAAGATCATCGGTAGCCACGTAGGCGCCGCCAAAGGGCAACTCGTCCGCGGCCACCGATCCCGTTGAGCACCGAAGCTGCCCAGCCTGCTCGTCGTGCCACACGTAGAACGTCGCCATCCCGGCGAAGCCCATCTCGCTGATGCGGAGCCGGATGCCTTCGGCGGCTCGCTCAAAGGCGGCGACCACCTCCGACACGGACAAGGCGCGCCTGTCCTCATCCTCCGCCCCCAGCCACCAGGTGTTGGTCTCCCACTCCACCCGCCGATCAGTCGGCTCCAGCACCAGCGGTTCGTCCGCCACCTCGGCGATCCATGTCAACAGCACCCCAGAAGTATCCCGGCACACCTCGGGCACCAGGAAGCACCAAAAGAAACGAGGTCTAAGTAAATACCTGACTGACCGAGCCGTGTATTTCCTTGGAGACATAGGCTCGGTTGGCTTCGGATACCCCAGTGCGCTACCTGGCCAAACTGCGCCCACTGAAGCCAATACCTTTGTCCCGTTCTGGTTTGCCGTGCCACAGCTGAGAACGCTCCGAGGGGACGATGGCGTTCCCTCTGGCCTCGAACTCACCCCAGGCTCCTGGTACCTGGCTGTTGCTGAGGTAGCCGGTGGTCTACTCGTACAGACCCAAGACGGTCTGCGTGCTGTGCTAAACGAGACTGACGGTATTCAACGCGGCTGAGGTTCTTCCTTTCCTTCAACAGCCGGTCTGCTGAAATCGCGGGGCGGGATGCCCAGGTCAATGACGGCTCGGTGAATGCGGCGGTTGCTTGCTGCGAAGGAAGGTGAGGGGAGGTCGATACCTTCGATCTCACCGATCCAGCCTTCGGCTTCAGCGCGCTGCCGCCTGCCGGGGAGGTCTTGTTCGAGCTCGTCCAGGCGAGGCAGCATCTTCGGGTTGACGTGCAGCATCGGGCATCGGATGCAGGCTTCTCTGAACTACTGACCGCCGCTCGGCGCTGCTTGGCTAAAACCTCTGGCAGCCGGGCGTTCGCCGGGCAAGGATGCAGCTGTGCGCTATGCCAACACCGACCCTGAGCTGCCGGACCTCGTCCGCCGTTTCGTTACGCCCGGACGGCGGTACTTGCGATTGGGTGGGAGCGTGCTGCGCTTGAGCGGACCCGAGCGCGCGGTGTTCGCGCTGGAGTTGGTCAAGGCGGCCGCGGAGGTCACGCCCGCTGAGCTCCAAGTCCTCCTCGAAGGCGGGTGGCGAGAGCGCAAGACTGCCTCCTGGCTGATTGTTGTAGCTGGCAGGACCGAGTTCCGTAGCCGCATCGGCGAACTTCTGCTGGCCAGCGAAGGCCCCTATGCCGGCGCGGCCTACTGCGTCGCCCTCGCCACATTCGGCGACCGTCCGGACGCCGATCTCCTGTGCCAGTACCTTGATCGATACTTGCCGCGGCCCGACCTCGACTACGACCAAGCCTTTGCTCTGGGGGCGCTGCTCCACCTTGATGCCGCCGTCGGATCCGAGCGTGCATCCCGATTCCTCGACGCAGGGGGCCTGTGGCAGCAGTGGACCGACGTTTCGCCCCGTAGGGACCGGGACCCGCAGAGGTATCGGGCGGTCGTGGACGAGCTCTGCTCCTTTGCCGACGAGTGCGCTGAACTCTTCACCTCGCTGGATGACGCCTGATGCTTGGCCACGGGCCGCCCCGACGGTGCCTTCGAACAGGTACACGGGGAAGATCTGTAGCAGTCGTCTATGACGGTCCGGAACCGGGGGCGGGTGCGGGCCGTTGGCGTACTGTCGGAGACGGCTGCTATAGATCATCCTCATGACGATCAGCTCACTGCAGCGGGAGCTGGCCGCGTTCGCGGCCGAACGGGACTGGGAGCAGTTCCACACGCCGAAGAACCTGGCGATGGCCCTCGGTGGGGAGGCGGGAGAACTCCTTGAGCTGTTCCAGTGGCTGACGCCGGAGCAGTCGTCCGCCATCATGGGTGATCCGGAGCGTAGTCAGCGGGTCCGGGAGGAAGTCGCGGACGTGTTCGCCTACCTGCTGAGACTCGTGGACGTCCTCGGTATCGACCTTGAGCAGGCGCTCACCGAGAAGATCGCGGCCAACCGTGCGAAGTACCCGGTCCACCTCGCTTACGGACGCGCCGACAAGTACACGGAACTGGGGGGATGACCACCACATGCGCATCGTGCTGCAACCGGCCGCCAGGTCGGACAAGGACGTCAACCAGCACTACCTCGACACCATCGCCTCCCCGGTGACCTTCGCCAACCACTCCGACCTCCTCGCTCCCGACGTCCGGGAACACCTGGAGCAGCTGTTCCCGGAGGGGACGGCCCGGATGTGGGGTGTCGTACCGGGCAAGAAGAACGTGAACGTCTCCAAGGTCCAGAAGATGAGCGCGGGGGACTTCGCGCTCTTCAGCGGGGACAAGAAGATCTACTTCGCCGGCACGATCGCGCTGCTGTGGCGCGACGAGAAACTCGCCGAGCGCCTCTGGGGCCGCAACCACAACGACCAGACCTGGGAGTACATGTACGCCCTCTCCGGCACCCAGGGCCTGGACATCACTGTCGAGGAAATCCGCCAGTTGCTCTCGTGGAAGCCCAACCGCAACATCCAGGGCATCTACATCCTCGATCACAGCGACAGCGAGACCCTCCAGGCCTACCTCAGCCTCGAACCCTCCACCGCCGACACCAGCAGCGCTCCGGCCCCGGACCCGCAGGCGGAAGCGGCGGCCGCCGTCGGCTTCGACGGCGAGCTGGAGCGCACCGCGCTGCGCGCGTACCGCGGTGAGCAGGCCGCTCTCAAGCGCCACCTGCTGCCCGGCCACACCGGACAGTGCGCCCTGTGCGGGCGCGTCCTGCCGGCCGCGTTGCTGGTCGCCGCGCACATAAAGAAGCGTGCTGTGTGCACCGACGAGGAGAAGCGGGACTTCGCGAACATCGCCATGCTCGCCTGCAGCCTCGGATGCGACAGCCTCTACGAGCGCGGCTACGTCACCGTCATCGCGGGCGGCGTCCTCCAGGTCAGCCCCCTCGCGCATGCTGTGGCCGCCCTCCAGGAGCACGTCGAGCAGCTCGCCGGGCGGGCGGTGCCGTGGTGGACCGAGGACCGCGAGCCGCACTTCCGCTGGCACCGCTCCCACACGTTCAAGGCGGGAACACCCGTGTAGTTGCCGTCGTGCCGGGCCCGGGTGTTCCGTGCCCGCAGGGCGGCCGGTGATTCCGCGGGAGGCCGGAACGTGCCGGTGCCACCGCGCGGGCGGTGCGGTGCCGGCAACGCCCGTGGCACCGGCCATCGGGCGGGCGCCCGGGGGGCCGGGCCCTCGCCTCGGGGACCACGATGCGACAGGGAGGTTCAGATGCGGGACGATCCGCAGGTCATCGGCTTCGACCTCGACAGCCGGCGGGAGGTGCATGTGACGGATCGGCCGCTGGAGGCATGGCGTGCGATGGGTGCCGGCAGGGCGGAGTCGTTGGTGTGCTTCTTCTGCTTCCACGGGGTCGACTCCCCGGTCGGCACCAGGGTCCCGCTACGGGTGCGGCACAGCCTCGCAGAGCGGGGCGCCGGTCATTTCGTCCATCCCGCGGACGCCGGGCCTGCGGGGGGTCATCACCGCGAGCTGGTGTGGCAGGTCTCGGCGAAGCACCTTCTGACCCGGTGGGCCCGAAGCCGGCCCACTGTTCACTCGGTACGTGCCGAACCCTGGAACCCCGGCGACAGCCAGCGGGCGGACGTCACCGTGCGCCTGACCGACGGCACCGCCGTTGCCGTCGAACTCCCGCGCACGGTCCTGACCGACCTCGCCTGGCGGGACCGTCACCGGAGCCACCGGACAGCCGGCGCCCGTGACATCTGGTTCTGGCGGCCGGGAACGCCCGTACCTCGAGCTCTTCTCGAGAAGGCCGTGCCGATCTGGTCGCTCGACGTGTTCACCGGTATGGTCGGTGCCCTGTTCGGGAAGCCGCACCAACCCCGTCCGGTGCGATGGTGGGACCAGGACGATCTGTCCGTCTACGCGAGCCACCATCCGCCGTGCCCCGGGGACGTCCTCGAGCCGCATCACCTTCGCCTCAACGACCTTGGACTCGATCGGACGGGCCTTGTTCTGCCGGAGCCGCTCAGGGCCTCCCTTCACCAGGCTCTCCAAGAGGTCTACGGAGCAGCTGCCCAGGAGGGCCGCCTCCGCGCTGTCGGCGGGCAAGATCAGTGGCGTCCCACCCGGAGCTGCCCACCCGCACCACGACAGCTGGACCCGCTGCTCTGCAGGGTCTGCCGCCAGAAACTCGACCCTTCGCTCGTCAAAGCAGGACGACACATGCTGTGCTAACCGTGGTGACGTCAGGCAGCACGACGGTAACCCTCATCGCGGCCCGGTCCGGGGCGGAGGTGTTCGCCCTCCCCGCGCAGACGAGGGCTGCCGTAGCGGTCCCCGAGCGGGAAACAGGTCCGAGCCGCGCAGATGACCACCGCTTGGGGCCCGCTGCGGCGCGCACAGCCGGGCCGGGACCACCCACCTCGCCGCGAGGCGCCGCCTGTGGAGTGTCCTGGCGCAATCCCCGCGCGGGGCCACCCGCGCCCTTCATGAAACGCACTCGACCGAGGAGACGACGATGCCGCTACTACGCATGCCCGCGCGTGAGTTCGTCGACCGCTGTCACCAGGACACATTGGCCGACGACCTGGCCCAGTGTCACCGCCAGGCGCGACTGGGCCGACTCGAGGACGGGGAGATACGGTCCTGGCGCAACAGTCTTCCCGCTCTGGCCCGAGTGCTCGACGAAGCCGGGCTGCAGAATGTCGAGGTACTGCTCGAGTACCGGCTTGCCCTGTCCAGTCTGCGGGCCGACGTGGTGCTGGCCGGCTGGCACCCCCACACGGCCCAGCCGTCCTACGTCGTCGTCGAGCTCAAGCAGTGGACCCATGCCCGGGCTCTGCCCGACGCCGAGGACCTCTGCCTGCCAGGGGCCGGCAACAACAACCGTGCCTTCCTGCATCCGGTCGCCCAGGTACGGCGCTACTGCCAGTACCTGCAGGACTTCACCACCGTCCTGGACGCGGAACCCGACGCCGTGGCCGGCGTGGCCTACCTCCACAACGCCGACACCACCGAAGTGGCCGACCTCCTCGCCCTTGAGCCCGACCGACACGGGCGCCTGTTCACGCACAGCACCCGCGAACAGCTGATCACCTTTCTGCAGTCGCGCCTCTCACCCGCCCACGGCACCGTGGCCGCCGACGAACTCGTCGACAGCCCCCTGGCACCCAGCCGCCCCCTGCTGCGCGCGACCGCGGAAGAGATCCTGCACGCCGACCGGTTCGTGCTGCTCGACCAACAGCAGGTCGCTGTCTCCCTGGTCCGCCGCGCGGTGAAGAAGGCCCGCGAAGCGGACAGCAAAGAAGTCCTCATCGTCACCGGCGGCCCCGGCTCCGGCAAAAGCGTCATCGCCCTGCACCTGATGCGCCACCTTGCCCACGACCGCCACACCGTGGTCCACGCCACCGGATCCAGGTCCTTCACACGCACCCTCCACCACGCCGTCGGCACCGAAGACCCCCGCGTCCGCAAGCTCTTCGGCTACTTCATGAACTTCGCCGACGCCCCCAAGAACGGACTGGACGCGCTGATCTGCGACGAGGCCCACCGCATCCGCGCCCACTCCGTGCGCCACCGCGGGGTACGCCAGATCGACGAACTCCTCGACGCCGCCCGCGTCCCCGTCTTCCTCCTGGACGACCACCAAGTCGTACGCCCCGAAGAGATGGGCAGCCGCAACGCGATCGACCAGGCCGCCGCCGCCCGAGGCCTGCGCCCACGCCACATCGACCTCAACGAACAGTTCCGCAACGGTGGCAGCCGCGCCTACGAACAGTGGGTCCTGCGCCTTCTGCAGCTCATCGACGAGCCCGCCACCGAATGGGCCGACGAGCGGACCTTCCATGTCCGAGTGGTCGACTCTCCCCAGCAGATGGAAGACCTCCTGCAGGCCAAGGAGGCGCAGTACCTCACCGCTCGCATCACGGCCGGCTTCTGCTGGCCATGGAGCGACCCGCACCGCGGCCGTCTCGTCGACGACATCACGATCGGCTCCTGGCGCAAGCCGTGGAACCTGCGCGGTGAGTCCCGCCTCGACGGCGTCCCCCCGTCCTGGCTGTGGGCCACCGACCCCGACGGCTTCGGCCAGGTCGGCTGCATCTACACCGCCCAGGGCTTCGAGTACGACTGGAACGGCGTCATCCTCGGAGACGACCTCCTCTGGCGCCAGGACCGCTGGATCCCCAACCCTCAGGCCAGCAGAGACCCCGCGCTCAGCCGCACCGACCCCGCCACCTTCCTCCGCCTGGTCCGCAATACCTACAAAGTTCTCCTCACTCGTGGCATGTCCGGAACCCTCCTGTACTCCACCGACCCAGAAACCCAAGCGCGACTGCGTCAACTGGTTCCTCTCCGTACCCAGTGATCATGAGCGGTGGTGGGGAGGTCCCACGCACAAGGCTCCGTGCCACCCGTCGCGGATCTCTGTCGTCCAGGTCGACGGCCTCTCGGAGTGCCTGTTGCTCCCCGCACCCGCCGGGATGGTCCTCACTTCCCAAGTCCCCGGTGTGCGGGTCGCCGGCTGCTGGTGGACCGGGTGAGGTGCTGTCAGCGATCCGATCGACTGTCAGACCGAGGCGGCTGACCCGTTGTCAGCGGTAGGCCAGATGATCGACGATGCCACCCGATACCGCTCCGACGGCCGGCAACACCGCATCCAGGAAGGAACAGCAACTATGTTGCTAATGTCCGACTCCATGGAAGTGAATGACTTTCGCCCCACAGCCGGATAAAGCCCCAGGTCACGAAGTCTGCTCCCCGCGCCCGCGGGGATGGTCCCTCGCGTGCGAAGTCCAGGGCGGGCCAGGGGATCTGCTCCCCGCGCCCGCGGGGATGGTCCCGGGGCGCCGCCGGGGCCCCGCAGCCGCAGGTCCTGCTCCCCGCACCCGCGGGGATGGTCCCGCGTTCCACCGCTCCAGGTAGACCATGGTGCGCTGCTCCCCGCGCCCGCGGGGATGGTCCCGGCTCGGGCTCGGCGGGCGGGGCGACCACCATCTGCTCCCCGCGCCCGCGGGGATGGTCCCCCCTTGGTCGAGCCGTCCTCCAGGAGGTCGAGGCTGCTCCCCGCGCCCGCGGGGATGGTCCCCCAGGCTGAGGCAGACCCCCGGGCTGGACCACCCGACCGCCCGTGCTCCGGTCCGCCGGACCAGCTGCTCGGAGACGCTCAGCTGGTCCCGACGATGTCGCGAGGAGAGCGGCAATGGCTTGGCCCCAGCGTCTTGGCGGTCAGGGGCGGCCGAGGGCGCGGTGGGTCCATCCGGCGGTCCGCCAGCGGCCGGGGTCGAGGGTGCCGCGGCCGTCGATGACGCGGGGGACGGCGACGCGGGTGGCGAGGTCGACCGGGTCGATGCGGGTGAACTCGGGCCACTCGGTCAGGTGAAGCAGCAGCTCGGTGCCATCGGCTGCCTCGATCGGGTGATCGGCGTAGTCGAGGCGGGGGTGGGCCTTGCGGGCGTTGTCGAGGGCCTTGGGGTCGAAGACGGTGACGGTGGCGCCGGCCTGGTGGAGGGCCTGGGCGACGGCGAGGGCGGGGGAGTCGCGGATGTCGTCGGTGTCGGGCTTGAAGGCGGCGCCCCAGACGGTGATCCGCTTGCCCTTGATCACGCCCTCCAGCTGTTCGCGGGCGAGGTCGACCATGCGCTCGCGGCGGCGGTTGTTGATCGCGTCGACCTCGCGCAGGAAGGTCAGGGCCTGGTCGGCGCCGAGCTCGCCGGCGCGGGCCATGAAGCCGCGGATGTCCTTGGGCAGGCAGCCGCCGCCGAAGCCGAGTCCGGGCCGCATGCCCCGGCGGCCGATCCGGGCGTCGTGCCCGAGGGCCTCGGCCAGCAGCTGGACGTCGGCGCCGGAGGTCTCGCAGACCTCGGCCATCGCGTTGATGAAGGAGATCTTCGTGGCGAGGAAGGCGTTCGCTGCGGACTTCACCAGCTCCGAGGTGGCCATGTCGGTGACGATGACCGGCGTGCCGGACTCGATGATCTTGCCGTATGCCTGGCGGATCACTGACTCCGCACGGGTGTTCTCGCAGGTGAAGCCGAGGACGATCCGGTCGGGGTGGAGGGTGTCCTCGACCGCGTGGGACTCGCGCAGGAACTCGGGGTTCCAGCAGACCTCGACCTGGTCGCCGGCGGGGGCGAACTCGCGCAGGATGTCGATCACCTGCGGGGCGGTGCCGACCGGGACGGTGCACTTGCCGACGATCACGGCGGGGCCGGTCAGGCGGGGGGCGAGCTGGCGGGCGGCTGAGAACAGGTGGGTGAGGTCGTAGGCCATCTCGCCAGGCTTCTGCGGGGTGCCGACGCCGATGAAGTGCAGGTCGGCGAAGGCGGCGGTCTCCGCGTAGGAGGTGGTGAACCGCAGCTGCCCGCTGGCGGTGTGCTTGGCCAGGAGCTCGTCCAGGTCGCGCTCGAAGAACGGGGCCCGGCCGGCGTTCAGGGCGGTGACCTTGTCGGGGTCGATGTCCATGCCGAGGACCTCATGGCCGAGTTCGGCCATCGCGGCGGCGTGGGTCGCGCCGAGGTAGCCGCAGCCGATGACGGTGAGCTTCACGAACGGTGTCCTTCCGAGAGGGGTGGGGCCGCCGGACCGGCGCCCGGACCCCTCTCGAGGACGGGGGCGTCAGGCGCCGGGCCGGGCGGCCAGGTAGCAGTGGATGCCGTGGCGGATGAACGGCGGGACGGTCAGGACGGGCAGGTGCTCGGGGGCGAAGAACTGGAGCTTGACGCCCTCCGCGAGCGGCAGGGCCTGCTCGTCGCCGTCCCAGGTGCCGGCGAAGAAGGTGATGATCTGGCCGGAGCCGACGCTGTCCTTCGTCTCGAAGAGCTCGGCCAGGTCGTCGACGGCCAGGCCCGCCTCTTCGTCGAGTTCGCGGACGATCGCCGCGGCGGGGGCCTCGCCGGGGTCGCAGCCGCCGCCCAGCAGGCTCCAGTGATCAGGCCAAGCGATGCCGGCGATGTCGTCGCGCAGGTGCAGCAGGAGCTCGCCGCGCCGGTTGGTGATGATCGCGACGGCCCCGCGCGGTTCGGCGGCGGACGGCTCGTCGGGGAGAGTCTGGGAGTGCATCCCCTCACCGTAATGAGCCGACGGCCCGTCATGCCGCCGTCTCCACCGGCTGGTCGTTGAACCAGGCGGCCGCCATGAGCGACTGCATCCGGGTCCGGTCGAACCGCCCGCCGGGCTTCAGACCGCCCGCCAGCAGCGGCCGCAGCGAACGCGGGGCCTGGTCGAGAGCGGAGCTGATCTGGGCGATCGCCCAGGGCTCCAGCGGGCCGCTGAGCCAGCTCGGGACCGGGGAGGCGAAGCCGAGCTTGTCCCGGCTGCCCCAGACCTCCCGCGGCAGGCCGAGCGCCTTCGCGGCGTCCCGCAGGATCCGCTTCCCGGCCGCCGGCTCGCCGATCTTGTGCTCTACCGGCAGCCGGTAGCAGAACTCGACCAGGTCCCGCGCCAGGAACGGCGAGCGTCGCTCCAGTGCGAACGCGGAGGCCAGCTTGTCGCTGGTCATGACCAGCGGGCGCCAGGCTGTGGCCAGGTCCGCGAGGGTCAGCCCGCGGGCCAGGTCCCCGCCGGCCCGGGCCAGGGCGTCGGCGACGACCTCGCGAAGGCGCCCGTCCGGATCCTGCCCGCGCAGGATGAGCCGGACGATCGCCTCGGCCGGCTCCAGCGGCTCACCGGCCGGGTGCAGGAGCTTGGAGGCCAGCGGCCGGTAGGCCTCCAGCCCGGCGCCCAGCACCGCCTCCGGCCCGAACAGGACCAGCGCGTGGCGGACGTAGCCCATCAGGAACTCGTCCGGCCCCAGCCCGCCGACCACGACCCGGATGCCCCGCCCGGCGACGGCCCGGTAGGCCATGTGCTCGGAGAACGTGGACGCGTTGCCCATCGGGTAGTCCAGCGCGTGCATGATCTCCGGCAGCGCGCGGGCGAAGTCCTGGGCGGTCGGCTCGATCACCACCAGTTCGGCGCCGATGTCGCGGGCGACGACGGCCGCGGTCGCGGACTCGTCCAGGCGGTCCTGGCCGGGATAGCGGACCGTGACGCAGACCTGCGGGCACATCAGGTAAGCCAGCACCGACGAGTCGAGCCCGCCCGACAGCAGCAGCGCGAAGTCGGACCCGGGGGCCCGCAGCGGGACGCGGTCGGCCAGAAGGGTGGAGAACCGGGCGAGCGCGGTCTTGTAGTCGCCCTGCCAGGGCTCCAGGCACTCCAGGGCCCACCAGGTCTGCTGGGCCAGGGAGCCGGTGGCGACGTCGAAGGCCAGCAGGGTGGCCGGCGCGAGGAGCTGGATGCCCTGGAAGGGGGTGTCGACGCCGGTCGGCGTCTCGATGCTGAGCATCTCCGGGCGGACGACCAGCGGGGCGGTGCCGTAGCCGGTCAAGGTGGTGACCTCGGAGGCGAACGCGAGCCGGCCGCCATCCAGGCGCCAGTAGAGCGGCTTCTCGCCGAGCCGGTCCCGGGCGAGAAACAGCCGGCCCTCGCGCGGGTCGTAGGCGGCCAGGGCGAACATGCCATCCAGGGCGCCCAGGCAGCCGGGGCCGAGCTTGGCCCAGGCCCGCAGCACCAGGTGGGCGTCGCTCTCGCCAGGCTCCAGCGGGATGCCCCAGGCCGTGGCAACCTGCCGGTAGTTGTAGATCTCGCCGTTGAAGGTCAGGACGACGCCGCTGGCCGGGTCCTCGTAAGGACCGGGCCGGGCGGTAGCGTCGACGATCAGGAGGGTGTTCATGGACAGCACCGCCCGGCCGTCGGCCGAGATCAGGTGCCGCGTGCCGTCGGGGCCGCGGTGCCTCTGAACGATCCCCATCGCGGCGACGGTCGTCTGGTGGCGGGCGGCGTCAGCGCCGGCCAGTCCTGCGATTCCGCACATCTGGATGTCACCCCCGAGCGTGAATCGGTGAAGGCCCCCGCCGGAAGGTCTGTGGTCCGGTCCGGCGGAGGCCCGGGGCATCAGACAACCGCGTCCGGCCGGGCCGGGGCAGGGCTCGCAAGGGGGCTCACAACTCGCGAAAGCGGTTCACCGCGAGCGGCGAAGGCAATACCCTCGGTGATCCGGCTTCGGTGCCGGGCGTACGACTTCTCGTGCCCAGTCACGTATGACTTCCGCGCCAAGGCGCGCGGACGGATGAGGGGGACGCTGTGGCGTCGACCACCCGCCGGGCCAAGCCGCCGAACGACGCGCTGGCCCGGATGATCGACAAGTGCGAGGGGGCCAGCCACAAATCGCTGGCCCATCGGGTGAACCAGCTGGCCCACGAGGCCGGGCTGACCACGAACTACACGCATACCTCGGTCGCGAACTGGTGCCGGCGGGGCATGGTTCCCGACTGGCCGGTGCCCAAGCTGCTGGCCCGGGCGATCGGCGAGCGCCTGGGGCGGCCGGTGCAGTTGGCGGAGATCGGTATGGCGGATGCCGAGACGCCGGACGCCGCGGTGGGGTTGGATTTCCCGCGAGACCCCGCCGACGCCGTGCGCGTCGCCACTTCGTTCTGGAGCTCTGTGGACCGCCGCGACTTCCTGACCGGGACAAGCTTCGCCGTCTCCGCGTTCGCCACCCCGGTCACCCGCTGGCTGGTCACCCCGGCCGACGACGACGCCTCCCATCGGGGCCGCGGCCGGGTCGGCGCCGCCGACCTCGCCGAACTGCGGGAGGCTGCCGACGACGCCCGGCGGTGGGACTCGAAATACGGCGGCGGGAACTGGAAGGCCAACTCCGTCACCACCTGCCTGCGAGAGCGGGCCGTGCCCCTGCTGAACGGCTCGTTCAGCGATGAGGTGGGCAGCGAGCTGTTCTCGGTGACCGCCGAACTGTCCCGCCTGGCCGGCTGGACGGCCTTCGACGTCGGCCAGCACGACGCCGCCCAAAGGCACTTCATCCAAGCACTTCGCCTCGCCCGGGCAGGCGGCGACATCGAACTCGGTTGCTATGTGCTCACGACGATGGCCATGCAGGCCCTGCTGAGAGGCTTCCCCAGCCAGGCCGTCGACATGACCCAGGGCGCCTTCCAGCGGGCCAAGGGCCAGGCCGCCCCCAGGGTGCTGGCCTTCACCAAGCTCATCGAGGCCCGCGCCCACGCCCGAGACAACAATGCCAAGGCCGCCTCAGCCGCACTGGCCTCCTCCGAGAGCCTGCTCGACCAGGCCCGCGACGGCGCCGGGGAGCCCGCCTGGATCGACTTCTATCACCACGCCCGCCTCTCCGCCGACGCTGCCGAGATCTTCCGCGACCTCAAGAACCCCAAAGCCGCCCTGGCCTGGAACGCGCAGGCCGCCGCCATGCAGCCCGGTGTGTTCACCCGCTCCGTCGGCATGCGCCTGGCCATCGTCGGGACCGCCCACCTCCAGGCCAGGGACCTCGACCAGGGCCTGCGATTCGGCCACCAGGCCGTCGACATCCTCGCCCGCGTCCAGTCCTCCCGCGCCCTCGACTACGTCCGCGAGTTCAACGCCGCCCTCGAACCCTGGAGACGCGAGCCAGCCGTCCGCGATATTCTCCAACGCACCCGAACCGAACTCGGCATGGCGGCGTGATCCTCCTTCCCGAAGGAAGCTCGTCAAAGCCCACCCGGCCACCCTGTACTGCAGGACCGTGCCCGCGAGGACGATCCCTCGACATGACTGCGGCCCTCCCGTTGTACGGCTGCTCCTTCGCCCGCAGGTTAGTCATCGGGACGGAAGCAGCTCGCAGCCCGCCGGTGGATCAGGTGAGGAGCTGTCAGCGACCCGGCCTGCTGCCGCTCCGATGTGGCCAGCTTGTTGTAGACGATGGGAAGAGTGATCGACGATGGCGTCCTGAACCCCCTCGCTACTCGGCAAGTCCGCGTCCAGGGAACGAACCGAACCCATGTCGCTTATGTCTGAATCAGTGGCGGTGAAGGGTTTCCGCCTCGCGGCAGGATAGAACCCCAGATCGCGAAGTCCGCTCCCCGCGCCCGCGGGGATAGCCCCCGTCCTGAGGTGGATCAGCTCCGACCCCGAGACTGCTCCCCGCACCCGCGGGGATGGCCCCCCGCGCAGCGAGGCCGAGCTCGAAGCGAACCGGCTGCTCCCCGCACCCGCGGGGATGGTCCCTGCACGGTGTTGATCAGCGTGAACGGGCTGTCCTGCTCCCCGCACCCGCGGGGATGGCCCCGACTACCGGCAGTTCACCGTCCGCGTGGCCGGGCTGCTCCCCGCACGCGCGGGGGTGGGGCCATCAGGGGTTCGCTCCCTCACGTGCGAGGAAGACTTCTCGGCGAGAGCACCGTCAAGGCGTCGGCTGACCTCGCGCCTGGGGGATGGTCTCGCAGCCAAGCCGAGGCGCGCAGACGCCATAGTGTGCTCCCCGTACGGGCAGGGGTGCTCCTGGTGAGCTTGGTGAATCGTCGGTTGCTCAGCTTGGCAGGGTCTGGGTGGCTAGTAACGTTACTAGCCGCCCAGGTGCTCTTCAGGTCCTTTCGCGAGCCGGGGCGACGTCGAGGCTGCGGCTATGTGGCCGTGGGCAACGCGGAAGACGACCATCTATCGCTGATCCGTTGAGGGTCGGGATCCGGACAGGAGAGCAGCACGTGAACGCAGCGCATGCCAGCCCGGGTGACTACAGTCGGGTGCCGAATCCGGAACACGCCCTGAAGTATGCGATTCAGCATGTTGCGGGTGACCGTGTCGAGATCGTTGAGGGAGTCATCACCCCCGTGTCACCGTCCTGGGCTCACGAGACGGCTGTCGATCTGATCCGTGAGCAGATTGGGCCGCGTATGCGCGAGCTCGGTCTTCGTGCCGGCTCGGGGAATCTCGATTTGCCGGGTACGGAGAATTTCTATGTGCCGGATCTCGCGGTGGTCCCCGCCGAGCTGGCGAAGACGGAGGGGGCGCTCCTGCCGGACCAGACTGTGCTTGTCGTCGAGGTGACGTCGCCGTCGAACGGTGAGACCGACCGGACTGCCAAGCGGCGGCGTTACTCTCAGTTCGGTGCCCCTGTCTATCTCCTGGTTGACCGCCAGGAACGCACGTGCACTCTGTTTTCACAGCCGGGCCAGCTCGGCTACACGAGGGTGGAAGGCCCTCATCCCTTCGGCGCCGTCCTTCGGCTGCCGGCTCCTCTGAGCCTCGATCTTGACACCACTGGTTTCTGAGTACGGGACCGGCCGGGTCCGACCGCTCCCGGGCCTGCGGGGATGGTCCCGTCGCCGGGCCCGCCCCCAAGCGGGGGACGGCTGCTCCCCGCGCCCGCGGGGATGGCCCCTGGTAGCGGCCGGAGAAGATCGCCCAGCAGATCTACTCCCCGCGCCCGCGGGGCTGGTCCCGACCAGGTGATCGGGCTCCGCTCTGAGGTCCGCTGCTCCCCGCGCCTGCGGGGATGATCCCGCCGGGTGGGGTCGGGTGGACGAGTACAAGGGCTGCTCCCCGCGCCTGCGGGGATGGTCCCCCGTGCCGGTGAACGCGCCGTAGGCGCCCGGCCTGCTCCCCGCGCCCGCGGGGATGGTCCCCTGGCTGCTCTCCGCCGCGACCAGGCGGCACCCTGCTCCCCGCGCCCGCGGGGCTGGTCCCCGGTTGTACGTGCCGTCGGCCCAGTTGGTCAGCTGCTCCCCGCGCCTGCGGGGATGGTCTCGGCATGAAAGGCAGGTCGCCGCCGGTGGATCTGGTGAGGCGCTGTCAGCAATTTGATCCGCTGCCGATCCGAACTGCCTGACTTGTTGCCGGCGGTGGAAAGAATGATCGACGATGGCGCCCTGAACCACTTCGCTACTCGGCAAGACCGCGTCCAAAGAAGCGGCGACCATGTCGCTTATGTCCGAATCAGTGGAAGTGAATGATTTCCGTTCCCTGGCCGGATAACACCCCAGGTCACACAGTCTGCTCCCCGCGCCCGCGGGGATGGTCCCAACGGTACCCGTTCCCGCTGGTCACGGGTACGCTGCTCCCCGCGCCCGCGGGGATGGTCCCCGGCCAGCCGTACAGCCACGCGGTTCGCGTCGCTGCTCCCCGCGCCCGCGGGGATGGTCCCAGGCTGAACGTGGGTCTCGGGCCGGCGGTCTACTGCTCCCCGCGCCCGCGGGGATGGTCCCTGGGCCCGGATGGTGCCGTACCAGATGGTCTGCTGCTCCCCGCGCCCGCGGGGATGGTCCCGGAGGTTGTTCGGACAACGCTCTGACCTGGGACTACTCCCTGCGCCCGCGGGGATGGTCCCGACGCCATTGCGGCGAGGAACCACCGGTCGCTGGGTGCACGAGATCGACCCGGCCGAGTGGCTGCGGCACGGACAGGGCGGCGAGCCGTTGTGACGCGAGCCGCCCGGGTCTACCAGGTGTCGCCGGTGAAGGTGAGCTTCACGACGCACAGGTGAAGGAGTCCGGCGGAGGCCGCGGCTGGGAACTCCAGGGGGTTGGTGAACGCGCCGGTGATCTGCAGGACGGCGCCGGCGGTGCGGGTGGCCCGGCGCCAGTCGCGGGTGACGGCCAGCAGGCCGGTGTACCACTGGCCGGTGGGGGTGACCGTGAGCTGCTGGCCGTTTAGGACGGCGGACCACAGCGGGTGCGGCTGGGACCAGCCCTCCGGCTGGCGCTGGCCGCACCAGCCGTCGCCGCCGCGTACCGGCAGGGGGGTGAGTTGCTGCGGGTAGACGACGGCGGGCCGGCCGTGGATCAGCTCCGGCCACGCGGTCTGGCCGCGGTAGGCGGCGAGGGTGCTGTGCACGCTGATCTACTTCCCCTCGGCCGCCTGCTCGGGAACCGTGGTGGCCCGGGTCGGGTCGGCGGGCTGAGCTCGGAGTTGGCGCGGTGCTCCTTCCCGCGCCTGCGGGGATGGCCCCCGGCTGACGTACCTCCTGAACCGGCCGCTCGCCTGCTCCCCGCGCCCGCGGGGATGGTCCGGCGGACCAGCAGTCAACGGCCCGGGCCCTGCCCTGCTCCCCGCGCCCAGTGTGCGACGGGCGGGTCGCCGCCCGCCGGGGGACCGGGTGAGGCTCTGTCAGCGATCCGATCGACAGCCGGCCCGAGACGGCTGGCCTGTTGTCAGCGGTAGACCAGATGATCGACCATGACACCCGATACTGCTCCGACGGCCGGCAACACCGCATCCAGGAAGGAACAGCGACTATGTCGCTAATCTCCGAATCAATGGAAGTGAAGGAATTTCGCCCCACAGCCGGATAGAACCCCAGGTCACGAAGTCTGCTCCCCGCGCCTGCGGGGATGGCCCCGGCTTGTTGTCGGCGTCGAGGGTGAGGGTGAGCTGCTCCCCGCGCCTGCGGGATGGCCCCCCGCAACACCCCGAACCAGAACTGAGAACTGGCTGCTCCCCGCGCCTGCGGGGATGGCCCCCCGCGCCAGGGCACCGTCAGCGCGCCGATCAACTGCTCCCCGCGCCTGCGGGGATGGCCCCGCGCGGACGGTTCCGTACGAGCTGGTGCTCGACTGCTCCCCGCGCCTGCGGGGATGGCCCCTGATGACGGATCGCGTCCGCGCGGGTGTCGTACTGCTCCCCGCACCCGCAGGGATGGCCCTGTCGCCGCTTCGGTCGCTCGTCCAGGTCGCCGCCGGTGTTCTGCTCCCCGCACCCGCAGGGATGGCCCCGCGAAGACCGTCGGGCGCGCGATCGCTGCTCCCCGCGCCCGCGGGGATGATCCCGCCGGGTGGGGTCGGGTGGACGAGTACAAAGGCTGCTCCCGCGCCCGCGGGGATGCTCCCGACAGCGACCAGCGCCTCGTGCTCGCCGTCGACTGCTCCCCGCGAGCGCGAAGAGCAGAGGCCCATCTGCCGGGATTCCGTACTCGGGACCATCCTCGCGGGCGCGGGGAGCAGCACCAGTCGGTGTTGGTGTAGATGCCGACCCGGGGACCATCCCCGCGGGCGCGGGGAGCAGAAGATCGTCGGCTTGCAGGCGTTGTACCGCTCGGGACCATCCCCGCGGGCGCGGGGAGCAGCAACAAGGGCCCGGGCTCCGGCTCCGCAGTCTCGGGACCATCCCCGCGGGCGCGGGGAGCAGGGCACCAGCGACTTGCCGCGCACGGCGTCCACGGGACCATCCCCGCGGGCGCGGGGAGCAGCGGCTCCGACCCGGACTCGCTGGCTGAGGCCCTGGGACCATCCCCGCGGGCGCGGGGAACAGCCGCGTTCGGCGATCACAGTGAGGAGTTCCAGGGGACCATCCCCGCGGGCGCGGGGAGCAGTAGCCGGACCACGGGCCAACGACGGGGGCGCCGGGACCATCCCCGCGGGCGCGGGGAGCAGAAGGAGGCCCCCGAGATGGGCGACGTCGTGCCGGGACCATCCCCGCGGGCGCGGGGAGCAGACTGCGTGACCTGGGGTGTTACCTGGCAGCAAGGCGAAAGTCATTCACTTCCGCTGATTCGGACATACATGACATAATCGCCGACCACCCCTCGCTCACGCCGCTTTGAGGCAGCGATACCACCACCATCATCGACCGCCTCAATCCCGCCGGCAACGACCCGATCTCCTAACCCACAGTCAATCGTCTAAGGCTGCCCGATCCGGGAGTGGGAGAGCCGATCCCGCCGGGGCTGCTGGCGACCCACGAAACGGACCCATCCCCGTGGGGGCGGGGAGCAGCGTTGGTCCCGCCGGTCGAGATCGAGACCTGCAGGGCCATCCCTGCGGGCGCGGGGAGCACCCGGACGGCGAACGCGCCGGGGAGCCGTGGCAGGGACCATCCCCGCGGGTACGGGGAGCAGGCTGGGCGAGCCGGGTGGTGACCCGTTGGGGGGCGCCATGCGGTCACTTTCGCTGTTTCGGTCATCAGCGCGTAGTCGTCGGCTTTCCCGAGGCTGCGAGTCGTGGCTTGTGTGTGTGGCGGGTGGTTGGCGTTGAAGCACATGCGGGTCGCCGTTTGCGCATGGTAGCGGTGAGTTGTCCGGCTTGGTGTGGGTTTGCCGAAGCGGGTCTGTCGGGCTGCGGTGCGCTCGTATGATCGGCCGTCAGTTTGGGGTGGTCTGTCGTTGTCGGGTGGTCGGGGTGAAGTTCCCCCCTGATCTTGGACAGCGTGTGCTTACGCTGCGGGGGTGAAGTCGTGCTGCAGTCTGGCTCGGGTTTCGAGGGGGGTGAGGTAC
>NZ_JBFAJO010000114.1:0-19370 GCF_040655255.1 Kitasatospora sp. NPDC050463 | reverse complement strand
CCTCTGGGGCGCCGACTTCGACGAGGCGTACCTGAAGGCCGAGCAGGCCGGCAAGGCCGTCCGCACCTTCCCCTCGCGTCCGGCGGGCGGGCCGCACGGAAGACGGCTGTGGTCGAACGACCACCAGGTCCTGGAAGGAAGTGGTATGCCCAAGCCGCTCATCGGACTCACCACGTATCTCGCCGATGCTCAGTGGGGAGAGTGGGAGCTGCCCGCAGCTCTGCTGCCCGCGGCGTACATCAGTTGCCTCCAGGCGGCGGGCGGCCGCGCCGTCCTGCTGCCGCCGGACGAACCGGAGGCCGCTGCCGATGCCGTCGCGCGTCTGGATGCGGTCGTCCTGACGGGCGGTGAGGATCTGGATCCCGCGCTCTACGGAGCCCGGCCGCATCCGTGCACGGGGCCGCCGGTCCGCGAACGCGACCGCTGGGAGAGGGCCGTGCTGGCCGCCGGCCTCGCGCGTGACGTGCCGGTGCTCGGGGTGTGCCGGGGGATGCAGCTCATGAACGTGCACGCGGGCGGCACGCTCATCCAGCACCTGCCCGACAGGGTGGGTCACGACGGCCACAACGTGCACCGGGGTCACTTCTCGCCCCACGGCGTCACCACGGTGCCCGGGACGCGGATCGGCGCACTCCTGCCGGGGACCAGCCAGGTGGCCACACACCATCATCAGGCGGTGGAGACCCTCGGGGCCGGCCTGGTGGTGGCCGCTCGTACGGCGGACGGCACCATCGAGGCGATCGAGAGCACCCGGCACCGCTTCGCCGTGGGTGTGCAGTGGCACCCTGAGATGGGCTTCGATTCGGCGGTGGTGCACGCCCTGGTGGCTGCCGCGAGCTCCACCGTGAACGCCGGTCCGAACCACTCCGCCGAGCGGAGTGCGCGCACGGGACGTAGCTCGCCGAGAGCCGTCCTACCCACGCCGGTGTCTTGACACCGTGGCGCCCGTGCCCCGAGGATCGCCGAGTGAACCTGTCAGACAGCCAGACAGCCAGTCCGATCCCGCGGCGCATCAGTGCCACCGAAGCAGTGTTCGGCCACCTGCGCAGCGCCATCGAGCGCGGTGACTACGCGGTGGGCGACAAGCTCCCGTCCGAAGCGGAGCTGTGCCGGAGCCTGGAGGTCAGCCGGCCGGTGCTGCGGGAGGCACTGCGCGCCCTGCAGGCCATGGGCCTGACCGTTTCCAAGACCGGCAAGGGCACCTTCGTCGTGGCGAACACGGTCGAGGACCCCACCTTCGGCGACTACGCGGCCAGTGACCTGCTGGAAGTGCGCCGGCACGTCGAGATCCCGGTCGCCGGGTACGCGGCGCTGCGCCGCACCCCGGGGGACCTGGACCACTTGACCCACCTGCTCGACCGGATGGAGCGGGAGACCGACACCACCGCATGGGTCGCGCTGGACACCGTGTTCCACCTGGCGGTGGCCGAGGCCGCCCAGAACCCGGTGTTCCGCCGGGTCATCGAGGAGATCCGTGACGCACTGGCGCGTCAGTCGACCTTCCTCAACGAGCTGGGCGGTCGGCGCGAGCAGTCCAACTGCGAGCACCGGGCGATCGTCGAAGCGCTGGTGGACGGTTCCGAACACGACGCCGTCGAGGCCATGTCGCACCACCTCCACCGGGTCGAAACGACCCTCACCGACATCGTGCGCCCCAAGCGGGCGGACACCCCCACGGAAGGCAGATCCGAGGCGTGAGCGAGCAGTTCCTCAAAGACGAGAAGCGCCCCACGACCCGTCACGTCGATGCCGGGGACACCGGCTACAGCAAGTCCCTGAAACCCCGTCACGTCAACATGATCGCCATCGGTGGCGCGATCGGCACCGGCCTCTTCCTCGGCGCCGGCGGGCGTCTCGCCGATGCCGGCCCCTCGTTGTTCGTCGCCTACGCCGTCTGCGGCCTCTTCGCGTTCCTCGTCGTGCGTGCGCTCGGCGAGCTCGTCCTGTACCGCCCGTCCTCCGGGGCCTTCGTGTCCTACGCCCGGGAGTTCCTCGGGGAGAAGGGCGCGTACACCGCGGGCTGGATGTACTTCCTCAACTGGGCGACCACCGGCGTCGCCGACATCACGGCGGTGGCGACGTACACCCACTACTGGCACCTGTTCTCCAGCGTCCCGCAGTGGGTCATCGCGCTCATAGCCCTGGCCCTGGTGCTCACAGTGAACCTGATCTCGGTGCGGATCTTCGGCGAGCTGGAGTTCTGGTTCGCCATCGTCAAGGTCAGCGCGCTGGTGGTCTTCATGGGTATCGCGATCTTCCTGCTGGTCACCCGGCACCCGGTCGACGGCACCGTACCCGGTCCGTCGCTGATCACCGACAACGGCGGCATCTTCCCCCACGGCCTGATGCCGATGCTGCTGATCATCCAGGGCGTCGTGTTCGCCTACGCCTCCGTCGAACTGGTCGGTGTCACGGCCGGGGAGACCGAGAACCCAGAGAAGATCATGCCGAAGGCGATCAACTCGATCATGTGGCGGGTGGGCCTCTTCTACGTCGGTTCGGTGGTCCTGCTCTCGATGCTGATGCCGTGGAACAGGTACACCTCCGGCCAGAGCCCCTTCGTGACCGTGCTGTCCCACATCGGTATCCCGGCGGCCGACAGCGTGATGAACCTGGTCGTCCTCACCGCGGCCATGTCCTCGCTCAACTCCGGCCTGTACTCCACCGGCCGCATCCTGCGCTCGATGGCCGTCAGCGGGTCCGCCCCGCGCTTCACCGCCCGGATGAGCCGCACCCAGGTGCCGTACGGCGGCATCCTGCTCACCAGCGGCATGTGCGTCCTGGGCGTCGGTCTCAACTTCGTGGTGCCCGCCGACGCGTTCGAGATCGTGCTCAACCTCGCGGCGATCGGCATCATCGCCACCTGGGGCATGATCATGGTCTGCCACCTCTTCTTCTGGCGCAAGACCCGGGCCGGCGAACTGTCCCGCCCCGCGTACCGCCTGCCCGGCTCCCCCTGGACCGAAATCGTGACGCTGGCCTTCCTCGCCGGCGTCCTGGTCCTCATGTACGCCGACGGCGGCGCCGGACGCACCACCGTGCTGTGCGTACCGTTGATCGCCGCCGCGCTCGTCGCCGGCTGGTACGCCGTCCGCAGGCGCCTCGCGCGCGAAGGCGCCAGGGCCGACGGCTGAACCGGGCGGCGGCCCACGACGACGCGCGGACCGCTCCCGCCGTCACCGAGGGCCGCCGCCGACCGACGGCCCGGAAGCGACCCACCACCGATCGAGGCAGTGATGCACAGAAGTACCCCGGCGGACGCTCCCGCGATCCGCGAACCCGACCACGTCCCCGTCGCCCGCGTCACCCGCGGCGGCATGACCGAGGGGGTCCACTACGGCTCCGTCGTCGTCCTCGACGCGGACGGCGAAGTCCGGTTCCGGCTCGGTGACATCGAGGCCGCCTGCTACCCGCGGTCGGCCCTCAAGCCGGTCCAGGCCGTCGCCATGGTGCGGGCCGGGCTGCCGCTGGACGGCGAACTGCTCTCCCTCGCGACGGGCAGCCACTCCGGCGAGGAACGCCACCTCGCCGGCACCCGGCGGATCCTCGAACTGGCCGGCCTCGCCGAGGAGGACCTGCGCAACGTACCGGACCTGCCGTACGACCCGGCCGTCCGGGACACCTGGGTGCGAGGTGACCGGCCGCCGTCCCGGCTCGCGCAGAACTGCTCCGGCAAGCACGCCGCGATGCTGTACCTCTGCAAGCTCAACGGCTGGCCCCTGAAGACCTACCTCGACCCCCTCCATCCGCTCCAGACCGCGATCGCCGACGTCGTCGAGGAGCTGACCGGGCAGCGCACCGCGCACACCAGCGTGGACGGCTGCGGCTCCCCGCTGTTCGCGGTGTCCCTGCACGGCCTCGCCCGCGCCGCCGCCCGCATCGCCGCCGCGGCGCCGGGAACCCCCGAGTTCCGGGTCGCGGACGCGCTGCGCGGTCACCCGGAGATGGCCTCGGGCACCGGACGGGACACGGCCGCGTTGATGCGCGCGGTGCCCGGGCTGCTTGCCAAGGACGGCTTCGAGGGCGTCCAGATTGCCGCGCTGCCGGACGGCCGGGCCGTCGCTGTGAAGATCGCGGACGGGGCGAACCGCGCTCGCGTCCCGGTGACGGCCGCCGCGCTGGCGCTGGCAGGAGTCGATCCCCGGCTCCTGGTGGACTGCGCCGGCGAAGCGACGGCCGGCGGCGGCCACCGCGTCGGCGAGGTGTGCCCGGTGCCGGCACTGGCGCCGCAAACCCGCGCTGCTCCAGCGTGACCGATCCACGACCCCGGACCCGCCTCAGGAAGAGGACCCGCACACTCATGACCACCGCCACCCGCAGCGAGCACGACCTGCTCGGAGACCGCGACATCCCCGCCGACGCCTACTGGGGCGTCCACACCTTGCGCGCCACCGAGAACTTCCCCATCACGGGCACGCCCATCTCCGCCTACCCGCACCTGATCGACGCCCTGGCCGCCGTGAAGGAGGCCGCCGCCCTCGCCAACGAGGAACTCGGCCTGCTGGAGCCGCGGAAGGCCGCCGCGATCGTCGCCGCCTGCCGAGAGATCCGCGGCGGCAAGCTGCACGACCAGTTCGTCGTCGACGTCATCCAGGGCGGCGCCGGCACCTCGACCAACATGAACGCCAACGAGGTCGTCGCCAACCGGGCACTGGAACTGCTCGGTCACGCCAAGGGCGAGTACCGGCACCTCCACCCCAACGAGGACGTCAACCTCGGCCAGTCCACCAACGACGTCTACCCGACCGCCGTCCGGATCGCGACCGTCGCCGCGGTACGCGGCCTGCTCGACGCGATGGCCGTCCTCCAGGACGCCTTCGCCCGCAAGTCCGTCGAGTTCCGCGACGTCCTGAAGATGGGCCGCACCCAGCTGCAGGACGCCGTACCGATGACACTCGGACAGGAGTTCTCCGCCTTCACGGTCATGCTCGACGAGGACCGCAGCCGACTCGCCGAGGCCGTCGAGCTCATCCACGAGATCAACCTCGGCGCGACCGCGATCGGCACCGGCCTCAACGCCCCCGCCGGATACGCCGAAGCCGCCCGCCGCCACCTCGCCGACATCACCGGGCTGCCCCTGGTCACCGCGGCCAACCTGGTCGAAGCCACCCAGGACTGCGGCGCGTTCGTCCAGATGTCCGGTGTGCTCAAGCGCGTCGCCGTCAAGCTGTCCAAGACCTGCAACGACCTGCGACTGCTGTCCTCCGGGCCGCGCGCGGGCCTCGGCGAGATCAACCTGCCGCCGGTACAGGCAGGTTCGAGCATCATGCCCGGCAAGGTCAACCCGGTGATCCCCGAGGTCGTCAACCAGGTCGCCTTCGAGGTGATCGGCAACGACGTCGCCGTCACCATGGCCACCGAGGCCGGTCAGCTCCAGCTCAACGCCTTCGAGCCGATCATCCTGCACTCGCTCTCTGAGTCGATCACCCACCTGCGAGCCGCCTGCCTCACCCTCGCCGAGCGCTGCGTGGTCGGCATCACCGCCAACACCGAGGTGCTGCGCGCGGCCGTGGAGAACTCCATCGGCCTGGTGACGGCGCTGAACCCGCACATCGGGTACACGGCCGCCACCGACATCGCCAAGGAGGCCCTCGCCAGCGGCCGGGGCGTGGCCGAACTCGTCCTGGAGAAGGGCCTGCTCCCGGCCGAGACGCTCAGCGCGCTGCTGCGGCCCGAGGTGATCGCGGGCAGCGGCGTGCCCGTGGCCTGAGAGCAGGCGCGGTTCGGGAGCGAAGAATGCGCCGCCGCACCGGGACCGGTGTGGCGGCGCGTCGCGTCCATCCGGATCAGACCGGACCACCCCGCGGCAGAATCGAAGAAGGCAGTCGAAGTCCGATTTGCCGGACCTTGGGAATTGGCGCAGCGAGACTGTGACGGACACAAGAAGTCCTCTCGTGGTCCGGTCCGGCTGGAGCCGTTGCGCCTGGTCGCTCTGGTCGGTTTGTAGGGTCCGCGTTCTGATGTCACATGGAGAGTCCGTGAGGTGTGCGTTCCTTTGAATCCGCGCTCTGTGTCACCTTGATCGTTCCGGGTTCCGTGTCACTTCCCTGGTGCTAGCGGCCAGTTCCGATTGGCTCTGGCGTGAGTTCCGTGAAAGCCGCCCGATGATCTTCAGCAGCTTAGGAGCACACGCTTGCGGAGGAGGTCGAGCTTGGCTCGGCCGAACATCTGGCGCTTGAGCATCTTGATGCGGTTGACGTGGCCTTCGACCGGGCCGGAGTTCCAGCGGAGGGTGAGGCCGGCCACGACCGCGTCCCAGTCCTTGCGCAGGCCGGTGGCGAATCCGCGCAGTTCGGGGAGGCGGCTGGCCTCGGCATCTGAGGTCCACTGCTCGAGTTCCTCCGAACCACGTCGGTTGACCAGCATCGAGGCGAACCGGGCGACGAGGTCGCAGGCTTCATGCAACTCATCGCAGCGGCCCCGGAGTTCCTTCAACAGGACACAGTCGGCCTCGGGACGGTTGTCGGGGTGGGTGAGGATCAACCGGGTCACCTCGCGGACCTTGGGGACCGGCGGGAGGGCGGCAGGGGCGGCGTTGTCACGCAGCCGATGGACGAAGCGGCGGACGGTGCGCTCGCTGACAGTCAGACCGCGTTCGGCGAGCTCTTGATGGAGCCGCAGGGCGCTGTGGCAGCCCTCGTTGAACCGGGCCGTCAGGAAGGCGGCGTGGCCGTCCAGGCTGGTCTGCCGACCGCCGGTGGGCCCCGCGCCGATCAGCTCGTCGGCGGTGACAGCCCTCATGAACTTCCGCACCGTCTTGTCATCCAGGCTTAGCTCGGCGACGATCTGACTGTGCCCCATGCCCCTGCCCATCAGGGCGTGGACGACGGCGTGACGCTCGCGGGTGCGCTGAGCGAGCTGCCCCTCGGGCAGTACCGTCTGCTCCTTCTCCGGCAGGGGCGGGATCCACTGCTGGCGCAGGCGGGCGACGAGCCGCTCGGCCGCATCGGCCAGGTTCTGCCAGAGGTGGAACCGGTCCGCGACCTGCGTCGCAGTGCCGGCGCCGCGGTCCGCGCCTTCGGCGTAGCAGCGGGCCCGGTCGCGGCAGACAACCTCGACACCGGGGTGCTCGGTGAGCCAGGCGGCCAGGGCGTCTGCGGACCGCTCCGGCAGAACGTCGACAGGGCGGCGACCCTCGATGTCGATCAAGACCGTGCCGTAGTTGTGGCCCTTGCGCAGGGCGAAGTCGTCGACGCCGAGCACCCGCACCGGCCCGACCGGCGGGTCCGGCAGCGCGCGGACCAGGCGTATCAGCACGTCACGCCCGATCCCGACCGCCAGATGCTCCGCGAGTCTGGCGCCGGCCCGGCCGCCCAGCGCCAGAGCGACGGCCTCGCGGACCTTCCGCAGCCCCACCGTGCACCGGCCGTACCGGAACGTCAGCCCCGGGACCTGCTCGGCGAAGGTCCGCCGCTCGCACTCGGCGATGTCGCAGAAGAACCGGCGCACCCTCAGCTGCAACACGAGCTCCTGGCCACTGACCGCCGAATCGCTGATCCGCCGCTGATAGCCGCTGTGCACACGCTCGGACCAGCCTTCACAGCCCGGGCAAGTCGCCCCTGGCGCCCGGCCCCGGGCGTGGACACGGACCGACCCGCCCGCCGGTCTGACCAACTCGACGTGCAACAGCGCGAACTGAGGGAACAGGACGGCCAGGAGATCAGCAACAGTCACCCGCCATGATCGCCAACACTGAAGATCATCGGGCGGCTTTCACGGAACTCACGCCAGAGCCTTCCGATTCCCCACTGGCGGCCAGTTAGCGGGGAGCCATCTGGCCGCGATCCGTCACTCTGTGTTGATGGCGTGAGATCGGGGTCATGGCTGGCGCTTGGGCGCGAGCTCCTTCACCAGGAAGACGGCGGGATCTTCGACTGGGTGTTCGGCACCAGTGTCGTCCGTGTAGAAGTAGCGATCCAGGTAGCGGACCGTGGGTTGGTATCCCAAACGAGCGTAGAGGGCTGCGGCTCGCGGATTCCCGTGATCGTCCACTCCCAATCCGATCAGCTGTGCGCCTCGTTCACCAGCGAGCTGTTCGGCATGGCAGATCAAGGCGCTTCCCATCCCCCGGGACTGCAGCGTGTCGACGACATGCAAACCGTTGATCTCCGGGCAGCCCGGCATGACGGCCCTCACTTCCGGCGCCGCGCATCCATCCCAACGTACTTCGCAGGTTCCGGCTGGCTGGGCGTCCAGCCAGGCCACCAGGAACGTGCTTGTTCCTGCGACCTGTCGGGCGAACCGCTGAGCGTGGTAGGAGACGGCGCTAGAGGAGGGCAGACGCTCTTCCAACGCATCCAGATCTTCTTGACGGCAGGCCGTGATGTGCATGGGCATCATGATGCTGTCCTGTCCGGCGCCGAGGCCAGACATGTGCCAGTCAGCCGCGCCGACGGCCGCGGGAGATCCTTCATCACGGAGGGTGATCTCGTAACTGGCGGTAGGTGGGGAATTCGAGCTGGCCGCTGTCACCCTGGACGGTCTCTTGAAGGGAGCGGCTCTCCCTGAGTGTGTCCTCCAGTTTCGCCTCGGACTCTTTCAGCGCTTCTCGCAATCGGTCACGCTCGGCTTCGGTCTCCCGCAGCCGAGTCGTGTCCGCCCTGAGCCTGTCGCGTTCCGCGCGCAAGATCCTGAGCACCTGAGCCGACCCCTACTTCGCGAACGCACCTGCCTTGCTTGTCGATTGCCTCCTCAATGCGCTCGCGCCGTCCGCCATGGACCGGCGTTGAGCAGCTGCCGCAGGGGGGCCTCACGGCCGTTCTGCTCCAGCGCGGGGTGCCAGACCTGGTCCGGCAGGGCGCGGATGGCTTTGCGGACCTCGGCGGTGACGGCGTGTCCGACCGAGAACGTGGTCTCGATCCCGCGCTGCCGGAGCCCTCGCAGGTGGGGCGAGGAAGGCCTTGGCGCCGCCCGCGCTGTCGGCGCGGATGAGGATCGGGGTGCCGTGGCGGTGGGCGTCCGGGATCTGGGCGAGGGCCTGGTCGGGGACGGTGATGTGGTCGGTGGCGGTGTTCGCTCCGGCGTTGCCCGGCCGCAGGAGACCGGCGAGGGCCTCGCCGGTGTTGTCCAGGAAGCACAGCATCGGGTGGAAGCCGAAGCCGCGTTTGTAGGTCGCGGCGGCCTGCTCTTTCTCGGAGTGGCAGGTGACCAGGGTGGCGTTGATGTCCAGGACCAGGCCCGGCAGTTCACGTCCTCCGGCATGCGATGGAGGCAAGGCGCGCCCGGTCTCGGCGGCCTGCAGCCAGGCGACCTCACGGGCGGTGGCCCTCGCTGCCCGCAGCGTGTTCAGGACGGCCGTGTCGAGGCCGGCCAGCACCCGCCAGGCGGTGGCGGTGGAGGCGACGGGACGGAACACGTCGCCCTGGTCGCGCAGCACGGTCAGGTCCCGGATCGCTTCGCCGCCGTCGGCGAGCATCACCGCCAGGTCCACCGCGACACGGCCGGGATCGTGTCCGGTGCCGCGTGGCCGCAGCCGGCGCAGGGCGGCGGAGAAGGCGCTGGTCAGCGTCGTGGCGTCGGCACCGCACCCGGGACCCGCCGCCCAGCCCTGCGCGATGCCGCCCTGATGCCGTCCCGAACCGGCGACTGAAGGCGTGCGAGAGCACGTTCGGGATCGCGTAGCCGACCCGGCGGCCTGGTCCGCGCCCACGCTGGGGCATGCTCACAGCCGGTCATGGGTCGAGGTCCGCCGCACCTCTGTGGGGTGGGCCGAGGTTTCGTCCGGGTGACATCACGTCCGGGCGGGCGCATGGTGGAAGGAAGGGGAGGGGCGTCGGTTCCGATGCTCGGAGCCCGTGCCATATCTCGATAATTCGCATACGTATGGACCGTCGGCTCGGCGCCCCACCGGTGGCGCCGATGCCCCTGAGGACCCGACAAGGGGAACGCCGATGACGAACGAACGACTGCCCAACCACTCCTCGGCCCGGGACCGTGCCGAGGCCGACGTCGACGTCGTCGTGGTCGGCTCGGGCTTCGGCGGCTCCGTCGCTGCCTACCGCTTCGCCGAGTGCGGCCGGTCCGTGGTCGTGCTGGAACGCGGCAAGCGGTACCCGCCCAACGGCTTCGCACGCTCGCCGGCCGCGATGGCCCGCAACTTCTGGGACCCGGGCAGGGGCCTGCACGGCCTGTTCGACGTCTGGTCCTTCAGCGGCCTGGAGGGCGTGGTCTCCAGCGGCCTGGGCGGCGGCTCGCTGATCTACGCCAACGTGCTGTTGCGCAAGGACGAGAAGTGGTTCGTGAAGGAGTCACCGCTGCCCGGCGGCGGCTACGAGCACTGGCCGGTCAGCCGTGCCGACCTCGAGCCGCACTACGCCGCGGTCGAGGAAATGCTCGGCGCCACGCCCTACCCGTACGACGACACGCCGAAGACCCTCGCGATGCACGAGGCCGCCGACCGGCTGGGTCTCCCGATCGAACGGCCGCCGATCGCCGTCACCTTCGCGCCCCGGCCGGGCGGTACGCCCGTCCCGGGTGCCCCCATCCCCGAGCCCGAGTACGGCAACCTCCACGGCTTACCCCGGAGCACCTGCCGGCTGTGCGGCGAGTGCGACGTCGGCTGCAACTTCGGCGCCAAGAACACCCTGGACCACACCTACCTCTCGGCCGCCCAGCACCACGGCGCCGACCTGCGCACCCGCTGCGAGGTGCGCGGCTTCGCGCCCCGGCCCGGAGGCGGCTGGGAGGTCCGCTACGTGGTCCACGACCCCGCCCGCGAGGGCCATCCCACCGCGATCGACCGCCTCCCGTTGCAGCGGATCGGGTGCAGGCGCCTGGTGCTGGCGGCCGGCACCTTCGGATCGACCTACCTGCTGCTGCGCAACCGGGCCGGGCTGCGCGGCATCAGCCCGGCCCTGGGCACCCGGTTCAGCGGCAACGGCGACCTGCTGGGCCTGGTACTCAACGCGACCGACGGCGCGGCGGGGCGCGGCCCGCGCCGGTTGGACAGCAGCACCGGCCCGGTCATCACCAGCGCCATCCGGGTCGGCGACGAGCTCGACGGGGACGGCTCCTCCGGGCGCGGTTTCTACGTCGAGGACGCGGGCTACCCGGGCTTCGTGGACTGGCTGGCCGAGGAGGCGCAGGTCCCGGGCGAGGTCCGCCGGACGGTCGAGTTCGGCCTGCACCGGCTGCTGTCCCGCTTCGGCCGTACCCGGCAGAGCCACGTCAGCCGTCAACTCGCCCTGCTGCTCGGCTCGGGCATGTTCTCAGGCTCGGCGCTGCCGCTGCTCGGCATGGGCCGGGACGTGCCGGACGGCCGGCTGAGCCTGTCCGGGGACTACCTCGAGGTCGACTGGACGGTGGAGACCTCGCTGCGGTACTTCGAGCGCGTCCGGTCGACGATGAGCGAGGTGGCCGAGGCGCTCGGCGGCGAGTTCGCCGACAACCCGCTGTGGTGGACGCACCGGGTGATCACCGTGCACCCGCTGGGCGGCGCCCCGATGGGCCGCCACCCCGCCGAGGGCGTCTGCGACTCCTACGGCGAGGTGTTCCGCCTTCCCGGGCTGTACGTGCTGGACGGATCGGCGCTGCCCGGGCCGGTGGGGGCGAACCCGTCGCTGACGATCGCCGCCTTCGCCGACCGGGCCTGCGAGCACATCCTCGACGAGTCCTCCGAGCCCGCGACCGTGGCCGCCGCGCCGCTGCCGGCCAGTGCCCCGGCGCCGGCCTTCGCCGTGCCACCGCCGCAGGCCGACGGACAACGGGCGACCAGCCTGTCCTTCACCGAGAAGATGAAGGGCTACGTCGCCCTCGGCGCCGAGGACCCCGAGCAGGGGCGGGCACTCGGCCGCTCCCTGCGCCAGCGGCTGATGTTCCGGCTCACCATCACCGCCTCCGACGTGGACCGCTTCGTCGTCGACCCCGACCACCCGGCCACCGCCGCCGGGTACGTCGACTGCGACCTGCTCGGCGGCCGACTGCCCGTCGAGCGCGGATGGTTCAACCTGTTCACCCGCGGCGACGACCCGAGCCGGCGGCTGATGCTGTACCGGCTGCACCTGCGCGATCCGGGCGGCAGCCCACTGACCCTGACCGGGCACAAGGACGTGCACGACGCCCCCGGCTTCGACCTGTGGCGCGACACCTCGACGCTCTACTACCGGCTGCTCTCCGGGCACCTGCTTCCGGACGGCGACTCCGCCGCGCCGGTGCTCGGCGCGGGAGTCGTCAACATCCTGGTCAGGGACTTCGTCCACCAGCTGACCACGTTCCGCACCGTGGGTCCGCGCCCCGAGCAGGCGCTGGAGCGCTTCGGGCGGCTGTTCGTCGGCGAGCTGTGGGCCGTTTACGGCCCGCACCGCCCGGGCCCGGCAGCCGGTCCGACCGAGGAGCCGACATGAAGACGCACGAGCTCCGCCGGCACGCGGAGGAGATCGGCTTCACCCCGCAGGAGCAGGCCCGGTGGCTGGCCCCGGGGCAGCTGGCCCGGACGGCCGTGAAGGTCGTCCTGGCCACCGTCTTCGCCGACTACGCGGACAAGCGGGAGATCCAGGGCGCGCTCCCCGCGCCTCCGCTACACGCCCCGCTGTCCGAGCCCGAGGCGCAGGAGCTCTGGATCGACTTCGTCGCCGACCTCGGCGACGGCTTCGACGCGACGAGCTCGGTGGCCTGGACCCTGGCGGCGGAGAAGCTCGACGTCGACGCCCCCGGCACGGCGCCGCCCGGCCTGACGACCCGCGGCGCGCTGCTGGTGCTCGGCGGCGACGAGGTGTACCCGGTGGCGTCGGTGCGCGGCTACGAGGACAAGATGAAGGGCCCGTACCGCGCCGCCCTGCCGACTGCTGACGACCAGCCGCTGATGGTCGCGCTGCCGGGCAACCACGACTGGTACGACGGCCTCACCGCCTTCCTGCGGATCTTCACCCAGCAGCGGCCCATCGGCGGCTGGCAGACCCGGCAGACCCGGAGCTACTTCGTCGTGCAGCTGCCGCAGCGATGGTGGCTGGTGGGCCTGGACAGCCAGCTCGGGGAGTACCTCGACGACCCCCAGCTGCGCTACTTCCAGACCCACCTGTCGGCCAACCTCGAACCCGGTGACGGCGTGATCGTCTGCTGCGCCGAGCCGACTTGGGTGAAGAGCGCCGACAAGTCCGCCGACGCCTTCGACACCATGCACTGGTTCGACCGCAACTACGTCCGCACCCGGACCGATCCGCAGACCGGCGAGCAGAGCCCGACCGGTGCGTCGATCCGGCTCTGGCTGACCGGTGACCGGCACCACTACGCCCGGTACGCCGAACGGCTGCCCGAGGATCCCGCACCCCCTGGCGACCTGCCGCCCGACCCACGGCGGCGCCAGATGGTGACCTGCGGCCTGGGCGGCGCGTACCTCGCGGCGACGCACCGGCTGCCGGCCACCCTGCCGCTGCCGCCCAGCGGCTCGCGGCTGCGTGAGAAGGACGACCCTCCGGTGGTGTTCGACCGCGCCCGGACGACCCACCCCGACACCGCGGACTCCCGCCGGATCGTACGCGGCCTGGCACGGCCGTGGTCCCCCGGCTGGCTGCCGCGCCGCAACCCCGGGTTCGCCGAGCTGGCCGCGGGCGTGCACGCCGTGCTCTTCCTGTTCATGGGCTTCCTATTCGCCCTGTCGCAGGGCGTGCTCAAGCCCGTCGACGCCGTGCGCAACGCCGACGGCGGGGACCTCGGCAGCTTCGTCGGCGGTTTCTGTGGCGCGGTGGCGGTCCTGTTCGCGCTCCGCTTGCTCTACCGGCTGGCCCGTCCGCATGTGCGGGCGAAGCCGTCGACGGCGCTGCTCGCGCTGCTGATGCAGGTCGCGGTGGCACTGGTGGTCCTCGCCGTCGCCGTGGCCGTGCCGTTCCCGGACTCCTGGTCCGGGTGGGCGGTGCTGGTGGCCTGCCTGGTGCTGGCCGGCCTGGTGGGCGCGCTGCTGGGATCCGAGGTCTTCGCGCTCTGGGTCCTGTCGGCGCGCAGCGGGGCGGCCACCGACTGGCAGATGTCGGGCCAGTCGATCGAGGAGCACAAGGGCTTCCTGCGTCTGCACCTCGCGCCGGACGGCGACATCACGATCTACCCGCTGCTGCTCGACGGCATCTGCCGGGACTGGGACCTGCAGGACGACCCGGCCATGGGCAAACGGCCGGTGCCCGCCACGCCGCCGACCGTGCGGCTGATCGAGGACCCCGTCGTGATCACACGGAACGCGAGGACGCCATGACCACCCTGCCACCGACCGCCCGAGCGACCCGGCCGACGACGCGGCGGGACCACGTCACCACGGTCCACCCGCTGACCGCCCTCGACGGCCGGCCGCTGACCCTGGTGCACGTCCAGGGCCGCCACCCTCCCACCCGCGGCCCGGTACTGGTCGCGCACGGCGCCGGGGTACGGGCCGAACTGTTCCGCCCGCCGCTGCCGCGCACCTTCGTCGACGCCCTCATCGACGGCGGCTGGGACGTCTGGCTGCTCAACTGGCGCGCCTCGATCGACCTCGACCCGGTGCCCTGGACGCTCGACCAGGCGGCCGCGTACGACCACCCTGCCGCGGTGGCCCACGTGCTGAAGGCCACCGGCGAGGACCGGATCAAGGCCGTCGTGCACTGCCAGGGCTCGACCTCGTTCATGATGGCGCTGACGGCCGGGCTCCTGCCCGAGGTGGACACCGTGGTCAGCAACGCGGTGTCGCTGCACCCGGTCGTCCCCGGCTGGTCCGCGTTCAAGATCGGCCACCTGGCCCCGCTCATCTCCCGGGCCCTGCCGGCCATCTCGCCCGGGTGGGGCGACCGCCCGGAGGGCCTGCTCTCCCGGCTGATCGTCGGGTTCGTCCGCGGGACCCACCCGGAGTGCCGGAACTCCGTCTGCCGGATGGTCAGCTTCACCTACGGCACCGGCTGGCCGGCCCTGTGGTCCCACGCGAACCTCGACGAGGGCACGCACGACTGGATCCGCGGAGAGTTCGCCGACGTCCCGATGACGTTCTTCGCGCAGATGAACCGGTGCATCAGGGCGGGCCACCTGGTGCGGACGGAGCCCATCGTCACCCTGCCTCAGTCGTTCGTCGACCGGGCGCCCAGCACCGACGCGCGGATCGTCCTGCTCGCCGGCGAGCAGAACCACTGCTTCCTGGCGGAGAGCCAGCAGCGCACCTTCGACTTTCTGCAACGGCACCGCCCCGGCCGTGACACCCTCCACCTGCTGCCCGGCTACGGCCACCTCGACGTCTTCCTCGGCCGCCGCGCGGCGGCCGACACCTACCCGCTGATCCTGAAGGAGCTGGCGCGATGAAGCCGATCCTGTCCCTCGCCCGGCTGGGGTTGTCGCTCCTGCCGTCGCCGTACCCGCGCCGGCAGCGGCGGCTCGCCGGGCGCAACGCGCTGGTCGACGGCATCCCGTTCCGGATGCCGGTCAACTCGGCGGACACCCCCTGCCTGATGGCCGCGTTCACCGTCGACCGCGCGGCGGCCGCCCGGCTGCTACCCGGCGGCGAACTGCACCCGGTGACCCTCCCCGGCGGCCGCGGGCTGCTCATGATCACGGTGGTCAACTACGTGCGCACCGACATCGGCCGCTACATCGAGTACTCCATCGCGCTCGCCTGCACCCACGGCGGCCAGCCCGCACCGCCGCTGCTCCCGGGGCTCCTGCAGGGCACCTTCGGCACCGGGCAGTACGTCCTGGACCTGCCGGTGAGCAGCGAGATCTCGGTGAAGGGCGGCAAGGGAATCTGGGGAATGCCCAAGCACCAGGCCAACCTCGACTTCCGGGTCACCGACGCCACCGTGTCCAGCGAGTACCAGGTCGACGGCCGACTGGGGACGTTCATCTCGATCGACCGCCCGCCGGTGACGGCGCTGCCGCTGCGTGTCAGGGCGGCGAACTACTGCGCGTTCCGCGGCATGCTGATGAAGTCGTTCATCTACTTCGAGGGCGAGGCCGACATCGCGATCGGTAGGCGCGCCCGCGCCCGGCTGCTCCTCGGTGACGCGCCGCAGGTCGCCGCGCTGCACGACCTCGGGATCGCCCCGAACCCGCTGTTCACCTGCTACCTGCCGTCCACCCGGGGCGTGCTCGACGACCACTTCGAGTGCTGGTTCCTCACGAGCGAGGCGTCCGGCCGGAGCTACGGCGAGCCGCTGAGGAGTGTCGTCGACCTCGGCCTGTCGCAGCAGTGGCTGGACCCGCCGCGCATCGACGTCGGCGCCCGGCCGTGAACGCCGCCGTGAAAGAAGCCCTGCTGACGCTGGACACGCTGTACTTCCTGTTCGGCGCGACGCTCTACATGGGCACCATGTGGGTGCTGCGGTTCTTCCTCTACCCGACGTGACGGTCGCTGACCCCGGACAACGGTGCCTTGTGGTTATCGGATGCTGAGCCGGTCCTCGAAGAAGAGTGAGAACTGGTTCAGCGCCTCCTTCCAGTGTGCGGCGACGTGGTTGATGTCGCGGGCCCTGGGGGTGGTCTGCTCGCGGACGGCGAGGTAGAGCATCTTCAACGCGGCCTGCTCCGAGGGGAAGTGTCCGCGGTTGCGGGTGGCCTTCCGCAGGCGGGAGTTGATCGACTCGACCATGTTCGTCGAGTAGACGACCGTCCTTATCGCGGGTGGGAACGCGAGGTAGGGCGTGAACTCGCTCCAGGCCACCCGCCAGGTGCGGACCACGGCCGGGTAGCGTTCGCCCAGCTCGGAGGCGGCCAACTCGTCCAGGGCCCGCTCGGCGGCCTGCTCGGTCGGCGCGCTGTAGATCGCCCGCAGGGCCGGCACCAGCTTGGAGCGATCCTTGCCGGAGGACAGCCGCAGACAGGCGCGGATCAGGTGGAGCCGTCAAGAAACAACGCGTTGCCTCCCGGGAGGTGCGTCGTTGGTGTGGTATGCGCATATCAGACGAGGCCCGCGCGCAACTCGCCCAGCGCTTCGAGGTCTTGCTACCGCACTTGAACGAACGTCAGCGGCGGCTGGCCATGGCGACCGAGGCACGCCTGCTCGGCCACGGTGGCGTGCGCGTGGTCGCGCGGACGGCCGGAGTGAGCGAGACCACCGTGCGCAAGGGAGTATTCGAACTCGAGGCTGGCATAGAGCCGTTGCAGGAAGGCCGCGCGCGGCGCCTCGGTGGCGGCCGCATGAGGGCCGAGGCGGTCGATCCCGGCCTGGTCTCCGCGTTGCTGGGGCTGGTCGAGCCGGACGAGCGCGGTGATCCGATGTCGCCGCTGCGCTGGACGACGAAGTCCCTGCGGCGCTTGGCCGCCGAGCTGTCCCGGCAAGGGCACAAGGTCACCGCGCCCACAGTCGGGCGGCTGCTGAAGGAGAGTGGCTTCAGCCTCCAGGGCACTGCCAAGACCCTGGAAGGCGCCCAGCACCCGGACCGGGACGCCCAGTTCCGCTACATCAACCAGCAGGTCAAGGACCACCAGGCAGCGGGCCAACCGGTTATCAGCGTGGATTCGAAGAAGAAGGAACAGGTGGGGCAGCTGCCCATGCCGGGGCAGGAGTGGCATCGGGCCGGCCAGCCGGTTCAGGTCGAAGACCACAGCTTCTTCGCTGGCCCGCATGTCGAGACCGCGATCCCGTACGGGATCTACGACCTGGCAGCGAACAGGGGCTGGGTGAACGTCGGGGTCGACCACGACACGGCCGCGTTCGCAGTCGCGTCGATCCGCCGCTGGTGGCAGGCGCGCGGCTCACTCGACTACCCGCAGGCGACCCGCCTGCTGATCACCGCGGACGCCGGCGGCTCGAACAGCTACCGCTACCGATTATGGAAGGCCGAGCTGTCTGCGTTCGCGGGTGAGTCCGGCCTGACGATCACGGTCTGTCACTTTCCTCCGGGCACAAGTAAGTGGAACAAGATTGAGCACCGGCTGTTCTCACACATCACCATGAACTGGCGCGGCAGGCCCCTGACCAGCCACGAGATCGTCCTCAACACCGTCGCAGCGACCACCACAACAGCGGGGCTGCGGGTCGAGGCCGCCCTCGACACCGGCTCCTATCCGACCGGCGTCCAGGTCAGCCGCGAACAGCTGCAGGCTCTGCCGATCACGGCCCACGACCACCACGGGAAGTGGAACTACAGCATCGCCCCAGCTGACGGCGGCACAACGGCCCCAGCCCCGCAGGGCGCCGACGCCCGCACCAACGCCCTCACCCAGGCCCTGCTGATGCTGGCCGACCCCCGCCTGACCGGCATGAGCGTCGGGGAACTGGACGCGCTGCGGGCCCGCCTGGCCCCCGACCAGGAAGCCCGCCGCGAGCAACGCCGTTACGTACTGCGCGGCGGCCGGCGAGTCGCCACCACCGGCCGCAACCGATCCCTGCTCTCGAACTCGGACGAGGTCCTGGTCACTGTGCTCTACCTGCGACAAGTGTGCCCGCAGAAGGTGTTGTGCGACCTGCTCGGAATCAACCCCGTCACGATCGGCCAGGCCATCAAGGCCACCCGGCAACTGCTGGACGAGCACAAGATCAGCATCACGCCGACCGTCGCGCGCTACTTCACCCGAGCCCAAGACCTACGCGCGTTCATCGCCGAAGCCACCCCGGACCGGCACCCGCCAGCGGAGCCGACCCGCCGCGCGCTCACCGCTCCAGCCCTGACCGGCATGAGCCGCCGGTCTCTGAACGTCCTGCTCGAAGAGCTGATCGTGCCCTACGCGGCCGCAATCGAGGAGCGTCGCCACCGACAGCGCGGCGGCGACCGCCGACCCGGCACCCGCGGCGGCGTGTTCCGACAGAAGATCACCGACGGCGACCGGATCCTCGCCACGATCCTCTACCGGCGCCGCATCTGCAGCCTCGACATCCTCGCCGAACTGTTCGACGTCTGCCGAAGCACCCTCTGGAACGCGATCAACGACGTCCTACCCGTCCTAGACGATCGCCGCCTTGCCATCGCCCCCGCCGAGAACCGATACGCCACCGCAGCCGACCTCCTGGCCTCGACGCGAGCGCAGGATCCCGAAGACCACCATGTTGTTTCTTGACAGCTCCACGGTGGATCACACACGTCTGCACCGTCGCGCGGGGCCAGGTGGCGGTCACGGCCTCCGGCAGGCCCTTGAGGCCGTCGCAGCAGACGATGCACACGTCCTCGATACCCCGGTTGCGCAGTTCGGACAGCACCGCCATCCAGGTGGTCGCGCCCTCGCCGTCGGCGCCGACCCACAGGCCGAGCACGTCCTTGCGGCCGTCCATGTCGACCCCGACCGCGAGATAGACGGGTTTCGAACTCACCGCCCCAGAGCGGATCTTCACCCAGAGCGCGTCGATGGAGATGATCGGCCAGACCGCGTCCAGAGGCCGGTCCTGCCAGGCGGCCAGTTCTGAACCGCCCCGGGTTCGATAGAGACCTCAGCTTGTGGTTGTGACCTGTGGTTTTGCAGTTGTGAGGTGGTAGGTGTTCTCGTACTCGACGGGC
>NZ_JBFAJO010000113.1:0-19584 GCF_040655255.1 Kitasatospora sp. NPDC050463 | reverse complement strand
CGGCAAGCCACCCCTGACCCGACAGCGACAACCGACCCGACAACACCACCCCACCCGAATCCGGCAACTCCACCACCACCCCCAACAACGGATGGCCGCTGGGATCCAGACCCATGGCACTCATGTCACCGGTGCGCGCGCTCTCCTCGGTCATCCAGAAGCGCTGGTGCTGGAAGGCATACGTCGGGAGCCCGAGACGCGGCGGCTCGGAACGGCCGAACACCGCCTGCCAGTCGACTCCGGCACCACGTACGTGGGCGTGGGCGAGCGCGGTCAGCACCGACACGCACTCGTCCCGGTCCCGGCGCACCGACGCGACGAACACCCCCGCCGGAACCACGGACGACCCCATCGCACTCAACACGCCGTCCGGGCCGAGCTCGACGAACGTCTCCACACCGTCGGCGTGCAGGGACTGCACGGCGTCGGCGAAACGCACCGCCTTACGGGCGTGTTCGACCCAGTAGTCGGGCGTGGCGATCTCCTCCGTCACGGGAGCACCCGTGACCGTGGAGACGAACCGAAGCGTCGGCGCCTCGAACGACAGACCCGCCAGCACCTGGCGGAACTCGTCCAGCATCGGCTCCATCAAGGGCGAGTGGAACGCATGGCTGACCCGCAGACGCCGCGAACGACGATCCGCCAACGCGGCCACCACCCGCTCCACCGCGCCCTCGGCACCCGAAACCACCACCGACGTCGGCCCGTTGACCGCCGCGAGCGAGACGGCATCATCCAGCAGCGGCAGGACCTCCTCCTCGGAGGCCTCCACCGCCACCATCACCCCACCGGCCGGAAGCGCCTGCATCAGCCGACCGCGAGCGGCAACCAAGGTGCACGCGTCCTCCAGCGACAGCACACCCGCCACATGAGCGGCCGCGATCTCACCCACCGAGTGACCCGCCACCGCATCCGGCCGCACACCCCACGACGCCCACAACCGGAACAACGCCACCTCGAACGCGAACAGCACCGGCTGCGCGACACCCGTCCCCTCCAGCGCCTCGGCGACCGCACCGAAGAACTCCCCACGGATACCGACGAGTTCAAGGACCTCGTCCAACGCACGCGCGAACACCGGGAACCGCTCATACAACGCGCGCCCCATACCGACCCGCTGCGCACCCTGCCCCGCGAACAGGAACGCCCAACTGCCGTTCGTCGCGCTGCCGGTGACCACACCCGCGTCGGGCTCCCCGGCCGCCAACGCCAGCAGGCCCCGCTGCAGTTCGGCCGCGTCAACGGCCACCACCACCGCACGGTGGTCCAGCGCCGCACGCGTCGTCGCCAACGAGAAGCCCAGACCGGCCACGTCCTCGGCGGCCTCCGCCTCCACGTGCCGCAACAGTCGCACCGCCTGCGCACGAAGCGCCGAAGCCGTCCGGCCTGACAGCACCACCGGCACCGGCCCGGCCTGCGACGAAACACCCGGCGCCTCCGCCGGCCCCTGTTCAAGGATCACGTGCGCATTGGTGCCACTGATCCCGAACGAGGACACCGCTGCCCTGCGCGGACGCTCCACCTCCGGCCAGGCAACCTGCTCCGTCAGCAGCCGCACCCCGCCCGCCGACCAGTCGATGTGCGGCGACGGCTCATCCACATGCAACGTGGCCGGCAGCACACCGTGCCGCATCGCCATCACCATCTTGATGACACCGGCGACGCCAGCAGCGGCCTGGGTGTGGCCGAGGTTCGACTTCACCGAACCCAGCCACAACGGCCGCTCCACCGAACGCTCCTGGCCGTAGGTGGCCAGCAACGCCTGCGCCTCGATCGGGTCACCCAACGTGGTACCCGTCCCGTGCGCCTCCACCGCGTCCACCTCGGCGGCGGACAGCCGGGCGTTCGCCAACGCCTGCCGGATCACCCGCTGCTGCGACGGCCCGTTCGGCGCCGTCAGACCGTTCGACGCACCATCCTGATTCACCGCCGAACCCCGCACCACCGCCAACACCCGATGCCCGTTGCGCACCGCGTCCGACAACCGCTCCACCAACAGCACGCCCACACCCTCGGAGGAGCCGAAGCCGTCCGCCGCGGCCGAGAAGGCCTTGCAGCGGCCGTCCGCCGCCAGTCCCCGCTGCCTGCTGAACTCCACGAACATGTCCGGCGTCGACATCACGACCACGCCGCCGGCCAGCGCCAGCGAGCACTCGCCCTGCCGCAGCGACTGCGCCGCCAGGTGCAGCGCCACCAGCGACGACGAACAGGCCGTGTCCAGCGTCACGGCGGGGCCTTCGAGGCCGAACGTGTAGGCCACCCGGCCGCTCGCCACGCTCGCGGTGTTGCCCGTGACGATGTAGCCCTCCAGCTCGGCGGGCGGTCGGGCGAGCCGGGACGCGTAGTCCTGGTAGGTCGCCCCGAAGAAGACGCCGGTGTCGGTGCCGCGCACCGAGGTCGGGTCGATCCCGGCCCGCTCGAACACCTCCCACGAGGTCTCCAGCAGCAGCCGCTGCTGCGGGTCCATCGCCAGCGCCTCACGCGGCGAGATGTCGAAGAGGGTGGGATCGAAGTCGGCGGCGTCGTGGAGGAAGCCGCCGCTCCGGGGGTAGAAGCTGCCGGGCTTCGCCGGGTCCGGGTCGTGGCGTCCCTCGATGTCCCAGCCACGGTCGGCGGGGAAGTCGCCGATCGCGTCGCGTCCCTCGTCGACCAGCCGCCACAGGTCCTCCGGGGACCGGACGCCGCCCGGGTAGCGGCAGCTCATCCCGACGATCGCGATGGGCTCGGCCTCGGGGTTCTCCAGTTCGGCGACGCGCCGGCGCGTCTCCTGCAACTCGAACGTGACCCGCTTCAGGTAGTCGCGGAGTTTCTCCTCGGTCGCCATGGCTCAGGACACCCCCAGGTCGTTGTCGATCAGGTCGAACAGTTCGTCGTCGCTGGAGTCGCCCAGGCTGTTGCGGGACATCCGGTCGGAATCCGTCCACTTCTCCAGGAGCAGCCGCAGCCGCTGCCGTACGTGGTCGCTCTCCTGTTCGTCGACCGGTAGTTCCGCCAGCCGTTCGAGCTGCGCCGCCATGGACCCGGTGGGTGCGGGTTCCCCGGGCGGCCCGTCCTCGGCGGCCGGCAGCCGTTCGCCCAGATGGGCGGCGAGCGCGGCCGGGGTCGGGTGGTCGAAGACGGCGGTCGCCGGCAGGGTCAGGCCGGTGGCCGCGCCGAGCCGGTTGCGCAGCTCGACGCCGAGCACCGAGTCGAATCCGGCCAGCTGGAACGGCCGGTCGGGGACGACGGCTGCCGGGTTCTCGTAGCCGAGCACCGCCGCGACCTGGGTGCTCACCAGGTCGAGCAGGAGGCGGGCGCGCCGGGTTCCGCCGGTCGTGGCCAGCCGGGTGAGCAGCTGGTCCTCGTCGCCGCGGGTGTCGCCGTCGGTCGGTGCGAGGAACCGTTCGACCTCGGGGATCTCCCGCAGCAGCGGGCTCGGCCGCAGGGCCGTGAACGCCGTGTGGAAGCGGTCCCAGTCGATGTCGGCGAGTACCGGTGTCGGTTCCCCGGTGCCGATGGCCCGGTGCAGCGCGGCCAGGGCGCGGTCCGGGTCCATCTCGGGCAGGCCGTGCCGCCGCAGCACGCCCGCGACGGTGCCCTGGGCCATGCCGCCCCCGGACCAGGCGCCCCAGACGACGGAGGTGGCCGGGAGTCCGGCGGCGCGGCGCTCCTGGGCGAGGGCGTCGAGGTAGGCGTTGCCGGGTGCGTAGTTGCTCTGGCCGGGCAGCCCGAGGGTGCCGCCGAGGGAGGAGTACAGCACGAAGGCGTCCAGGTCGCGGGTGAGTTCGTGGAGGTGGCGGGCACCGTCGGCCTTGACCCGCAGCACGCGGTCGACCTGGTCGACGGTCAGCGTGTCGAGTGAGGCGTCGTCGAGCAACGCGGCGGTGTGGAAGACCGAGCGGAGCGGCCGGTCGGCCGGGATCGTGCCGATCAGGTCCGCCAGCGCGGCGCGGTCCGCGATGTCGCACGCGGCCACCGTGACCTCGGTGCCGAGGGCGCGGATCCGGTCCCGCAGTTCGGCGGCGCCGGGTGCTTCGGGGCCGCTGCGGCTGACCAGCAGCAGGTGTTCGGCGCCCTGGCGGGCCAGCCAGCCGGCGAGTTGCGCGCCGAGGGCGCCGGTGCCGCCGGTGACGAGCGCGGTGCCGCGGGGCCGCCAGGCGGCGGTGCCGCGGGCCGGCGGCGCCGGTTCGGACCGGACCAGCCGGCGGACGAGCAGGCCCGAGGCGCGGACGGCCAGTTGGTCCTCCCCGGTCGCGGTGGTGAGGGCGGCGACGAGTCGTTCCCGGGCGCGGTCGTCCACGGTCGGGGGCAGGTCGATCAGGCCTCCCCAGCGGTGGGGTTGCTCGATTCCGGCGATCCGGCCGAGGCCCCACACGAGGGCCTGCGAGGCGCTGGTGAGCGGGTCGGAGGCGGCGGTGGAGACGGCGCCCCGGGTGAGGCACCACAGCGGGACCGGGGTCTCGACGGCGCCGAGGGTCTGGATCAGCGCGATCGTCCGGGCGTACCCGTCGGGCACGGCCGGGAAGTCGGGGTGTGCCCGTTCGTCCAGCGGGAGCAGGCTGAGCACGCCGGTCGCCTGCCCGGCCCGGGCGGCCAGGGCCTGCCGGTCCAGGTCGCCGGGGGGCAGGGCCACCGCGTCGACGTGTGCTCCGGCGCGGGTCAGGGCCTCGGTGACGCCGGAGACCCACGGCTCCTCGGCCTGCCGGTCGGAGTGGACGACCAGCCAGGTGCCGGACAGCCGGCCGGGCCGGGCGTCGGCGGGGCGCCAGACGATCCGGTACCGCCAGCCGTCGCCGGCCTGCTCCGCCCTGCGGGTGTCGCGCCAGGCCGAGAGCAGGGACATCGCGGCGTCGAGCGTGCCGCGGTCGTAGCCGGTGCCCTCGGTGAGGAGCGCGGCCAGGGCCTCGGGGTCGCGGTCGTCGACGGCCGCCCAGAGTGCCGCGTCCCGGGTGGCGGGCGCCGCGGGGGGCGGCGCGTCGAGCCAGTAGCGCTGCCGCTGGAACGGGTAGGTGGGCAGCGGTACGGTCCGGCGGTCCGGCTCGGCGAAGGCGGCCGTCCACTCGACGGGTACGCCGCGCACGTGCGCCTCGGCCACGGAGGTGAGGAAGCGCCGGAGGCCGCCGTCGTCCCGGCGCAGCGATCCGACCACCAGGCCGCCACGGCCGCCGGTGCCGGCGGCGCCGTCCAGGATGTCCTGCACCGGAACGGTCGTCACGGGGTGCGGGCTGATCTCGACGAAGGTGGTGGCACCGGCGGCGGCCAGATCGGCGACGGTGTCCGCGAACCGGACCGTCCGGCGCAGGTTGCGGACCCAGTACTCGGCGTCCAGCGTCGTGGTGTCCACCGGCCGTCCCTCGACCGTGGAGTGGAACGGGATCGGGGCCGGCCTGGGCGCGACGGGGTGCAGCGCGGTCAGCAGCTCGTCCCTGATCGCGTCCACCTGCGGGGAGTGCGAGGCGTAGTCGACGGGGATGCGGCGGGCCCGGACGCCGTCGGCGACGCAGCGGGCCACGAACGCGTCGAGCGCCCCGGGCTCGCCGGAGATCACCACGGAGGCGGGTCCGTTGACCGCCGCGATGCTGATTCCGCCGTCGAGGTCCTCGGCCCGGGCCCGGACCTCGTCCACGGGCAGCGGTACGGAGGCCATGCCGCCGGAGCCCGCCAGCGCGACCAGCGCCCGGCTGCGCAGGGTGACCACGCGGGCCGCGTCGTCCAGCGACAGCGCGCCCGCCGCGTACGCGGCGGCGATCTCGCCCTGCGAGTGCCCCACCACGGCGGCGGGCCGGACGCCGTACGCCTCCCACAGGCGCACCAGGCCGGCCATCATGGCGAAGAGGGCCGGCTGCACGACATCGACCCGGTCCAGGGACGGCGCGGTGGCGCCGCCGCGCAGCACGTCGGTCAGCGACCAGTCGGTGTACGGGGCCATGGCGTGCGCGCAGGCCTCGATCTCCGCCCGGAACACCTCGGACCCGTCGAGCAGTTCGGCGCCCATGCCGGCCCACTGCGCGCCCTGGCCGGGGAAGACGAACACCGTCCGGCCGGTGGTGTCGGCGACGCCCTGGACCAGTCCGGGGGCGGTTCGGCCGTGCGCGAGGGCGGTCAGGGCGCGGGCCCGGGCGGGCGCGGTGGCCGCCACCACGACGGCCCGGTGCTCGAAGAGGGACCGGGTGGTGGCGAGCGAGTGGCCGGTGGCGCCGGGGTGCGCGCCGACTGTCCCGCTCAGTGCGGCTGCCCGGTCGCGCAGCGCGCGGTCGGTGCGGGCGGAGACCACCCAGGGCAGGACCGGGCCCGGCCGGGGGTCGGGCGCGTGGTCGCGCGCGTGGTCCGGCGCGGGGTCGGACGCGGGAGAAGCCCCGGGATCCGGCGCGTCGGCGGACGCGGCACCGAACGGCTCGACCGGCTCGGCCGGGGCCTCCTCGATCACGACGTGCGCGTTGGTGCCGCTGATCCCGAAGGAGGAGATGCCGGCCCGCCGGGGGCTGCCGTTCGCCGGCCACTGTGTCGTCTCGGTCAGCAGCCGCACCGCCCCCGCCGACCAGTCCACGTGCGGGGTCGGCTCGTCCGCGTGAAGCGTCTTCGGGAGGGTGCCGGCCCGCAGCGCGAGCACCATCTTGATGAGGCCGGCGACGCCCGCCGCGGCCTGGGTGTGGCCGATGTTGGACTTCACCGACCCCAGCCACAACGGCCGCTCCACCGGACGCTCCTGGCCGTAGGTGGCCAGCAGGGCCTCCGCCTCGATCGGGTCGCCCAGGGCGGTTCCGGTGCCGTGGGCCTCGACCGCGTCCACCTCTGCCGGCTTCAGCCCGGCGGCGGCCAGGGCGGCGCGGATCACGCGCTGCTGCGCCGGCCCGTTGGGGGCGGTGAGCCCGTTGGAGGCGCCGTCCTGGTTGGTCGCGGTGCCGCGCACCACGGCCAGCACCGGGTGACCGTTGCGCCGCGCGTCGGACAGCCGCTCGACCAGGAGCATTCCGGCGCCCTCGGCGGCGCCCATCCCGTCCGCCGCGGCGGCGAACGCCTTCGAGCGGCCGTCGGGGGCGAGACCGCGCTGCCGGCTGAACTCGACGAAGAGCTTCGGCGTCGACATGACGGTCACGCCGCCGGCCAGCGCCATGGAGCACTCGCCCTGCCGCAGGGCCTGGACCGCCAGGTGCAGTGCCACCAGTGACGACGAGCACGCCGTGTCGACGCTGACCGCGGGGCCTTCGAGGCCGAGGGTGTAGGAGATCCGGCCGGAGGCGACGCTCGCCGCGCTGCCGTTGCCGAGGTGCGCCTCGAACTCCTCCGGCGACCGGTGGAAGCGGGCCGCGTAGTCGTTGTACATCAGGCCGGTGAAGACGCCGGTGCGGCTGTGGCGCAGCGCGTGCGGATCGATGCCGGCCCGCTCGACGGCCTCCCAGGAGGTCTCCAGGAGCAGTCGTTGCTGCGGGTCGACGGAGAGCGCCTCGCGGGGGCTGATGCCGAAGAACTCGGGGTCGAAGTCGGCGGCGTCGTAGAGGAATCCGCCGGCCCTGGCGTAGCTGTGGCCGGCCCGGTCCGGGTCCGGGTCGTACAGCGTGTCGAGGTCCCAGCCGCGGTCGGCGGGCAGGTCGGAGATCGCGTCGCCGCCCCGCAGCAGCAGCTCCCACAGGTCTTCGGGGGACCGCACGGCGCCCGGGAACCGGCAGGCCATGCCGATGACGGCGATGGGTTCGTCGGCCGCGGCGGCGCCCGCCGGGGTCCGCTCGGTGACGGGGCCGACGCCGTGCAGGGCGCTGTCCAGGTGGGCGACGAGGGCGGCCGGGGTGGGGTGGTCGAAGAGCAGGGCGGCGGGCAGCCGCAGCCCGGTCGCCCGGGCGAGCCGGTTGCGCAGGCCGAGTGCGGTGAGCGAGTCGAAGCCGGTGTCGGCGAACGTCCGGTCGAGGTCGATCGCCTCGGGCGAGTCGTGCCCGACCACGGCTGCGGCGTGGCGCCGGACGAGCGCGGTCAGCGCGTCGGTCCGGGCGGTCCCGGGCAGGGCGGCGAGACGGTCGGCGGTCGGCTCGACGGAGTGGGGCGGGTGGTGCCGTCGCGGTGCGCGGACCAGTTCCCGCAGCAGTGCGGGTACCGGGTCCGGGGCGGTGGCCGCCCGCCAGGCGGCGGTGTCGAGCCGGGCGGGTACCAGCGCCGGCCCGTCGGCCTGCCAGGCGGCGTCGAACAGCGCCAGCGCCTCGTCGGTGTCGAGCGCGACGACGCCCGTCGCGCTGCGCCGCAGCTCGCCGAGGTGGCCGGTCAGCCCACTGGGCGCGGCCCACAGCCCCCAGGCGAGCGACACGGCCGGCAGGCCCCGGTGGGCGCGGTGGGCGGCGAGCGCGTCGAGGAAGGTGTTGGCACCCGCGTAGTTGCCCTGGCCCGCGTTGCCGAGCACGCCCATCACCGACGAGAACAGCACGAACGCGTCGAGGTCTTCGGTGAGTTCGTGCAGGTGCCAGGCGGCGTCGACCTTCGGCCGCAGGACGGCGTCGAGCCGGTCCGTGGTCAGGGAGGCGATGGTGGCGTCGTCGAGCACGCCGGCGGCGTGCACCACGGCGGTGAGCGGGCGGTCCTCGGGCACGGTGGCCAGCAGGGCCGCCAGCGCGTCGCGGTCGGCGACGTCGCACGCGGCGAGGGTCACGTCGGCGCCGAGGCCGGTCAGTTCGGCGACGAGCGCCGCCGCCCCGTCCGCGCGCTCGCCACGGCGGCCGGCCAGCAGCAGACGGCGCACGCCGTACCGGGTGACGAGGTGGCGCGCGATCGTGCTGCCGAGCGCACCGGGCGCACCGGTGACCAGGACGGTGCCGTCGGTCCGCAGGGCCCGGGCCGGGGTGTCGGGGTCGGTCGGCCCGACGGGGCGCGCCCGGACGAGCCGGGGCACCAGCACGGTGTCCGCGCGGACGGCGAGCTGGGGTTCGTCGGAGCCGACCGCGGCCGCGACGGCCGCGGTGCCCAGCGCGGAGTCGGCGGGGGTGTCGGTGTCCAGGAGGACGACCCGGCCGGGGTTCTCGGCCTGCGCCGATCGGACGAGGCCCCAGACGGGCGACGCCGTGAGACCGGCGACGGCGTCCGTCGGGCCGGTGGAGACGGCGTCGTGGGTCATCACGACCAGTCGCACCGCGGCGAGGCGGTCGTCGGCCAGCCAGTCGCGGAGCAGGGTCAGCATTCGGCCGGTGACGGCATGGGCCGCCTCCGCGAGGTCGCCGGTGTCCGCGCCGGCACACGGGACGACGACCACGTCGGGCAGCACGGGGGCGGCCGCCAGGGCGGCCAGGTCGGGGTAGGCCGGCAGGTCCGGGTGGTCGGCGCCCAGGACGGCCCACCGGCCGCGCGGGGCGGCCGCCCCGGCCGACGGGGTCCACTCCACCCGGAACAGCGCGTCGCCGCGCGCCGGGGTGGCGGGCCGCATCACCAGGGAGTCGGCGCTCAGCACGAGCGCGCCGTTGTCGTCGTAGGCGGCCAGTGCCGTCGTGGCGAGCCCCGGTCCCGCCGGGGACAGCCGCACGCGCAACGAGGTGGCGCCGGTGCGGTGCAGCCGCACGCCGCTCCACGAGAACGGCAGCAGACCGGTGCCGCCGTCGGCCAGGGAGCGCAGTTCGAGGGCGTGCAGCGCGGCGTCCAGCAGCGCCGGGTGCATGCCGAAGCCCGCCGCGTCGGCTACGTCCACCTCGGCGAAGAGCTCCTCGCCGCGCCTGCGCAGCCGGCGCAGCCCCTGGAAGGCGGGGCCGTAGGCGAAGCCGCCGTCGGCCAGGCGCTCGTAGGCCCCGGCCAGGTCGACGTCCTCGACCTCAGTGAGCTCCTCCAGGCCTGCGGGCCAGGGGAGTTCACCGCCGGTCGGCCCGGCGGCGGTCAGTGTCGCGGCGGCGTGGCGGGTCCAGGACCGTTCGCCGTCCTGCCGCGCCGACAGGGTGAACGAGCTTGCGGCGGGGTCCTCGGCCGGGCGTACCACGACCCGCACCGCCACGCCGGTGTCGGTGGGCACCGGCAGCGGCGCCTCGATCGTGAGTTCCGCGACCCGGCCGTTCCCGGTGCGGGCCGCGGCCCACAACGCGAGGTCCAGGAACGCGGTGCCCGCGAGCAGGGGCTCGCCGGCCACCTCGTGGTCGGCGAGCCAGGGGTGGGAGCGCAGGGACAGCCGCCCGGTGAACACGGCGCCGTCGTCGTCGGCCAGCTCCACGGCGGCGTCCAGCAAGGGGTGGTCCACGGTGTCGAGGCCGAACCGGGCCGCGTCCGTCGCACCGCCGGTGGAGGCCACCCAGTACCGCTCGCGCTCGAACGGGTAGGTCGGCAGGTCGACCCGGCGCGCGCCGGTGCCGTCGAAAACGGCGCCCCAGCGCACCGGCAGGCCGTGCGCGAACGCCTCGGCCAGCGAGGTCAGCAGCCGGGCCGGGCCGGAGGTGTCGCGGCGCAGCGTGCCCAGCACGACCGCGTCGGCCCGGGCCGCGTCGACGCTCTCCTGGAGGCCCGGCGACAGCACCGGGTGCGGGCCGATCTCGATGAGGCAGTTCGTCCCGGTGTCGAGCAGTCCGCGCACCACCGGTTCGAGGAGCACCTGCTCCCGCAGGTTCCGGTACCAGTACTCGGCGTCGAGCGCCGTGGTGTCCAGCGGGCCGCCGGTGACGGTGGAGTGGAACGGCACGTCGGCGGACCGCGGTGTCACCGGCGCGAGGTCGGCCAGCAGCCGGCTCCGGAGCTCCTCGACCTGGGGCGAGTGCGAGGCGTAGTCGACCGGGATGCGGCGGGCCCGCTCGTCCCGGGCCAGCAGCGCGTCCAGCGCCTCGGGCGGGCCCGAGACGACCGTCGAGCGCGGTCCGTTGACGGCCGCCACCGACAGCCCGGCGAGGTCGATCTCGTGCACGGGCCGCGGCACGGCCACCATGCCGCCGTGTCCGGACAGGGTCAGCAGCGCCCGGCTGCGCAGCGCGACGACGCGGGCGCCGTCGTCGAGGGACAGGGCGTCCGCGACGCAGGCGGCGGCGATCTCGCCCTGGCTGTGTCCCGCCACGGCGGCGGGCTCGACGCCGTGGGAGCGCCAGACCCCGGCCAGCGACACCATGACGGCCCACAGCACCGGTTGGACCACGTCGACCCGCTCCAGCAGGGCGGCGTCCGACAGTGCGTCGGGCAGCGACCAGTCCACGAAGGGCCGCAGTGCCTCGGCGCAGTCCGCCATCCGGGCGGCGAACACCGGGGAGGCGGCGAGCAGGTCGGTCGCCATGCCCACCCACTGCGTGCCCTGCCCGGGGAAGACGAAGGCGACCGCCGGGTCGGGCACCGCGCGGCCCGTGACCATGCCGTCGGACAGGCCGGCCAGCAGTTCCTCACGGGTCGTGCCGATCGCCACCGCACGGTGTTCGAGTACCGGTCGGCCGGTGGCCAGGGAGTGGCCGACATCGGCCGCGTCGGCGGCCTCGGCCGGCACGGCGGCCACGGCCGAGGCCAGCCGTTCGGCCTGCGCGCGCAGGGCGGTGGCCGTCCTGGCCGACAGCACCCACGGCACCACGGGCAGCGCTGCGACCGGTGCGCCGGCGTGCTCCGGTGCGGCGGCCGGCTCCAGTGCGGCGGCGTGCTCCAGGATCACGTGCGCGTTCGTCCCGCTGATCCCGAACGAGGAGACCGCGGCCCGCCGGGCCCGGTCGTGGTTCGGCCAGGTCACCGACTCGGTGAGCAGCCGCACCGCGCCGGTGGACCAGTCCACGTGCGGCGACGGCGCGTCCACGTGCAGGGTGCGGGGCAGCGTGCCGTGCCCCATCGCCAGCACCATCTTGATGACGCCCGCCACGCCGGCGGCCGCCTGCGTGTGGCCGATGTTGGACTTCAGCGAGCCGAGCCAGAGCGGGCGGTCCGCCTCCCGGTCCCGGCCGTAGGTGGCGAGGAGCGCCTCGGCCTCGATCGGATCACCCAGCCGGGTGCCCGTCCCGTGCGCCTCCACCGCGTCCACCTCGGACGCGGTCAGCCCGGCGGTCGCCAGCGCCTGCTCGATCACCCGGCGCTGGGCGGCGCCGTTCGGCGCGGTGAGGCCGTTGGAAGCCCCGTCGGAGTTGACGCCGGAGCCACGGACCAGGGCCAGCACCGGGTGCCCGTGCCGCCGGGCCTCGGACAGCCGTTCCAGGAGCAGCACCCCGGCGCCCTCGGCCCACGCCGTGCCGTCCGCCCCCGCGGCGAACGGCTTGCAGCGTCCGTCGGGCGCGAGGCCCCGCTGCCGGCTGAACTCGATGAACATGCCGGGGCCGGCCATCACGCTGACGCCGCCGACCAGCGCGGCCGTGCACTCTCCCTGCCGCAGCGACTGGCAGGCCAGGTGCAGCGCGACCAGGGAGGACGAGCACGCGGTGTCCACCGTGATCGCCGGGCCCTCGAACCCGAAGGTGTAGGCGATCCGGCCGGAGGCGACGCTGCCCGTGGTGCCGGTCAGGACGTGGCCTTCGAGCCCGCTGTGCGCCTGGTGCAGCCGCGGGCCGTACTCCTGGGGCGTCGCCCCGACGAAGACGCCGACCGGCCGGCCGCGCAGCGCCGACACGTCGATGCCCGCACGCTCGAACACCTCCCAGGAGGTCTCCAGCAGCAGCCGCTGCTGCGGGTCCATCGCCAGCGCCTCGCGCGGGGTGATCCCGAAGACCCCGGCGTCGAACTCCCCCGCGTCGTAGAGGAATCCGCCCGCGCGCGGGTAGCTCGTGCCCTCGTGGTCGGGGTCCGGGTGGTGGAGCGCGTCGAGGTCCCAGCCGCGGTCGGCGGGGAACGGCCCGATGGCGTCGGCGCCGGCCGCGACCAGGTTCCACAGTTCCTCAGGCGAGGTCACCCCGCCGGGGAGCCGGCAGCTCATGGCCACGATGGCGATCGGATCGTCGTCGCTCGCCGCCCCGGCCGCCGCCGGTACGACCGGGACGGGTGCCGCGTCCGGGTCGGTGTCCAGCTGGCCGAGCACGTGCGCGGCCAACCGGGCCGGAGTCGGCTGCTCGAAGAGGACGCTCGGCGACAGGGTGAGACCGGTCAGGGAGTTCACCCGGTCCAGCAGCTCCACGCCCGCCGCGGAGTCGAGACCGAGGTCGTGGAAGGTGAGCTCCGGATCGACGGCCTGGGGATCCCCGGTGCCCGCGGCGCGCGCGGCCTGCGCGCGTACGAGGTCGAGCGCCAGGCGCCGGCGCCCCGGCCCGGACGTGCCGGCCAACTGCCGCCGGAACAGCGGCGCTTCGGCATCCGGACCGGCCTCCTCCGGCGCAGCGTCCAGCCAGTACCGCTCCCGCTGGAAGGCGTAGGTCGGGAGGCGCAGACGGCGCGGCCCCGAGGGCGCGTAGACCGCCGCCCAGTCGACCGGGACGCCGCGGACGTGCAGTTCGCCGAGCGTGCTGAGGAGCGACTCCGGCTCGTCCCAGTCCCGGCGCAGCGACGGGAACGCCTGGGTGGAGAGGCCGTCGCGGCTCATACCGGCGAGCGTCCCGTCGGGGCCGATCTCGACGAAGGTCTCGACCCCGTCGGCGTGCAGCGCGGACACCGCGTCGTGGAACCGCACCGTCTGGCGGGCGTGTTCCACCCAGTACGAGGGCGTGGCGATCTCGTCCCTCACCGGAGCGCCCGTGACGGTGGAGACGAAGCGCAGCGTCGGCGCCTCGAACGACAGACCCGCGAGTACCTGGCGGAATTCGTCGAGCATCGGCTCCATCAGGGGCGAGTGGAAGGCATGGCTGACCCGCAGACGCCGCGAACGACGATCCGACAGCGCGGCCACGACTCGCTCCACCGCGTCCTCGGCGCCCGAAACCACCACGGACGTGGGCCCGTTGACCGCCGCGAGCGAGACGTCGTCACCCAGTAGCGGCAGGACGTCCTCCTCGGAGGCCTCCACCGCCACCATCACCCCACCGGCCGGAAGCGCCTGCATCAGCCGACCGCGAGCGCCAACCAAGGTGCACGCGTCGTCCAGCGACAGGACGCCCGCCACATGAGCGGCCGCGATCTCACCGACCGAGTGACCCGCCACCGCGTCCGGCCGCACACCCCACGACTCCCACAACCGGAACAGCGCCACCTCGAACGCGAACAGCGCCGGCTGCGCGACACCCGTCCCCTCCAGCGCCTCGGCATCCACACCGAAGAACTCCCCACGGATACCGAGGAGTTCGAGGATCTCGTCCAACGCACCCGCGAACACCGGGAACCGCTCGTACAACCCACGGCCCATGCCGACCCGCTGCGCACCCTGCCCCGCGAACAGGAACCCGAGCGGTCGCGGTTCGCCCGCCGTGCCCGAGATCGATGCGGGGTCGACCCGGTCGTGCGCGACGCCGCCGAGCCCGGCGAGAAGCGCGTCCCGGTCCGCGGCGACCAGGACACAGCGGTGCTCGTACGCGGTGCGGGTGGTGGCCAGGGAGAAGCCGACGTCGAGGGGGCGGAGGTCGGGCCGGTCGGCGAGGAACGACCGCAGTCGTTCGGCCTGGGCCCGCCGCGCGCCGGGCGTCCGACCGGAGATCAGGATCGGGACGGCGTGGTCGGTCGGTGCCTGCGGAGCCGACCTCGGCCGGGCCGGTGGTTCCGACAGCACCACGTGGCAGTTGGTCCCGCCCATGCCGAAGGAGCTCACCCCCGCGTACAGGGGGCGCGTGTCGTCCGGCCAGGGGCCGAGGTCCCGCCGTACCGTCAGCCGGAGTTCGTCGAGCGGGATGGCCGGGTTGGGCGTACGGAAGTTGAGGCTCGCCGGGAGTTCCCGGTGCCGTATCGCCAGGGCGGTCTTGACCAGCCCGGCGATGCCGGCGGCGCCCTCCAGGTGTCCGATGTTCGTCTTCACCGAGCCGACGACCAGGGGCCGGGCGGTTTCGCGCGCGGAGCCGACGGCCGCGCCCAGGCCGGCCGCCTCGATCGGGTCGCCCACGGCGGTGCCGGTGCCGTGCAGTTCGACGTACTGGATGTCCGCGGCGCTCACCCCGGCCTGCCGGTGGGCGGCCCGCACCACGTCGGCCTGGGCCGCCGCGCTCGGCACCGTGAGCGCGTCGGTGGCTCCGTCGTTGTTCACCGCGCTGCCGCGGATCACGCAGTGGATCGGGTCCCCGTCGGCGATCGCCGCGGCCAGCGGCTTGAGCAGCACCACGCAGCCGCCCTCGCCGCGTACGAACCCGTTGGCGCGCGCGTCGAAGACGTAGCACTGCCCGTCCGGTGACAGCCCGCCGAACGCGGCCGCCGTGCGGGTGCTGTCCGGCACGATCATCAGGTTGACGCCGGCCACCAACGCCGCACTCGACTCCCCCGTACGCAGGCTCTCGCACGCGAGGTGGACGGCCACCAGCGACGAGGACTGCCCGGTGTCGACGGTGAGGCTGGGACCGTGCAGGCCCAGCGCGTACGAGACGCGGTTGGCGATGATGCCCCGGTGCAGCCCGGTCATGGTGTGCCGGGTGAGCGCCTCCTCGCCGAAGGTGTGGGTGAGCGTCGTGTAGTCGTCCCAGATCGCGCCCACGAAGACACCGGTCGTACTGCCCCGCAGGCGTGCGAGCGGGATCCCGGCGTCCTCCACCGCCTCGACGCCCAGCTCCAGGACCAGCCGTTGCCGGGGGTCCATGGCGGCGGCCTCGCGCGGTGGGATGCCGAAGTACGCGGCGTCGAACTCGTCGACGGCGTCGAGGAACCCGCCGCGCTGCGGCGTTCCCCAGCGGTCCGAGGTGCCGATGCCGCTGCGGCCTTCGCGCAGCAGCGTCCAGAAGGCCGCCGGGTCCGGTGCCCCGGGCAGCCGGCAGGAGATGCCGATGACGGCGACGGCGTCCTGCGCGGGGTCGTGGCTCGGCATGGTCGTGTCCGTCTCCCGTGTCCTCGGCGTCCGGTGCGGCGCCTGCGTGCCCGGCGTTCCCTGCGTCCTCGGTGTCGTCATCGGGTGCCGCCCACGGCGTCCGGCAGCGCGGTGGACAGGCGCCGGTCGGGGTCGGCCAGCAGGGTCTGCGCCACGGTGGTCAGCCGGCGCAGCAGCCGTTCGACCGTGGCCTGTTCGAACAGCGAGCGCCGGAACAGCGCGTGGGCCGTCACGTCGTCGCCGTTCTCCATCAGCGTCACCTCCAGGTCCATCCGCACCGACACCCGTCCGTGGTCGAAGCTCTCCAGTCGGGTACCGGCCAGCGACGGTTGGCCGTGCGGGGTGTTGACCAGCTGGAACATGACCTGGACGAGGCCGTGCCGGTCGTCGCCGAAGCGCTCCGCGAGCAGGTGGAAGGGCATCTCCTGGCGTGCGAACGCGCCGGTCGCCGTCTCCCGGGTCCGGGCCAGGACCTCGCGGAACGTGGGGTCGCCGGACACGTCGGTGCGCAGGACGAGCATGTTCGCGAAGCCGCCGACGAGGTTCTCCAGCTCGGTGCGGGTACGCCCGGCGACGGGTGAGCCCACCACGACGTCCTGCTGTCCCGTCTCGTCGGCGAGGACGACGGCGAAGGCGGCGAGCAGGGTGATGAACAGCGTGGCGTCGGCCTCGGCACCGCGTGCCCGGGCCGCGCGGACCAGCTCCGGCGCGAGGGCCAGGCTCACCGAGCCGCCGTCGGGGTCGGGGGTGTCGACGCGGGGTCGGTCGGTGGGCAGGGCGGCGGGTGTCGGGCACCCCTCCAGCCGCCGGTCCCAGTAGTCCCACTGCTCGCGCAGCGTGTCCCCGGCCAGCCAGGCGCGTTGCCAGTGGGCGAAGTCGGCGTACTGGACGGGCAGTTCGGGCAGCAGCGGCTCGTCGCCGGTGAGCGCGGCCGCATAGGCGGTGGAGATCTCGTGCCAGAGGACGTCCTGCGACCAGGCGTCGGTGGCCATGTGATGAGTCGTCAGGGCGATGACGTGGTCCTGCGGGTCGAGGCTCAGCACCTTGATCCGCAGGATCGGGCCGTGCACCAGGTCGAACGGTCGGCTCGCCTCGTCGGCGATCAACTCGCGGGCCGTGCGGAGTCGTTCGTCGGGCGTCGCACCGGGCACGCGTTCGGGTGTAAGCACCACCGGCTCGGCCGGCCGGATGCGCTGGGCCGGTTCTGCGCCGTCGACGGCGATCGTGGTCCGGAGCGCCTCGTGCCTGCCGATCAGCGAGGAGAGGGAGCTGCCCAGGGCGTCGAGGTCGAGCGGCCCGCGGGCCCGCATGACGAACGGCACGTTCCACAGGTGGCTGTCCGGGTGAGCGCGCGCGACCGCCCAGTACCCCTCCTGCGCGAAGGACAGCGGGGCGTCGACGTCCCGCCCGGCGGGCACCAGCCGGGGCCGGGCCGGGGCGTTCGCGGCGCCGGCGGCCCGCAGGACGGTGGCCAGGCTCCGCGGGGTGCGCAGCCGGAAGAGGTCCACCAGGGGCACCGCGGCCCCCGTCGCGGCCTCGATCCGGGCCGCCACCTGGGTGGCGAGCAGCGAGTGCCCGCCGAGTTCGAAGAAGTCGTCGTCGACACCGACCCGCTCGACGCCGAACACCTCGGCGAAGGCGTCGCAGACGGCATGCTGTTCGGGCGAGTCCGGGGCGGCGTGGACGCCGCCGGCCGTGGGCCCGTGCTCCGGCGCCGGCAGTGCGCGGCGGTCGATCTTGCCGGTCGAGGTCAGCGGAAACGCCGCCAGAGTGACGAACGCGGAGGGCACCAGGTAGTCGGGCAGGGCGTCCGCCAGGTGCGCCCGCAGGCTGCCGTGATCGGGGTGCGTGTCGTCGTGCGGGATGAGGTAGGCGACCAGCCGCCGGTGGCCGGGCCGGTCCTCCCGGGCCACGACGGCCGCCTGGGCGACCGACGGGTGCCGGCGCAGGACGCTCTCGACCTCGCCCGGCTCCACCCGGAAGCCCCGGATCTTCACCTGGTCGTCGATCCGGCCGAGGTACTCCAGGTTGCCGCCCGTGAGCCAGCGCCCCAGGTCGCCGGTGCGGTACATGCGCGAGCCCGGCTCGCCGAACGGGTCGGCGACGAAGCGGTCCGCGGTCAGCCCGGGCTGCCCCACGTAGCCGCGCGCCAGGCCGGGGCCGGCGACGCAGATCTCGCCCGGGACGCCGACCGGGACCAGGCGGCGCTGCCGGTCCACCACGTAGATGTGGTGGTTCCAGGTGGCCGTGCCCACCGGGGCCTTGCGGGGCCAGACGGAGGTGTCCTCGGGCAGTGTGTAGGCGGTGACGACCTGCACCTCGGTGGACCCGTAGTGGTTGTGCATCCGCAGCTCCGGGCAGCGGTCGAACAGGGCGCGCAGGTCCTCGTCGAGGGCCAGCGGCTCCCCGGCCTGGCTGATGTGGCGCAGCGAGCCGAGGTCGGCGCCCTGCCGCCGGGCCTGTGCGGACATCGCGCGGACCATCACGTTGGGCACGAACACCTGGTTGATCGCCCGGTCGGCCAGCCAGCGGACGAACGCCGCCGGGTCGCGCCGGGTGTCCGCGTCCGGGACGACCAGCGTCTCGCCGTAGAGCAGGGCGGAGAGCACCTCCTGCACGGAGACGTCGAAGGTGAGCTCGGTGAACTGGGCGGTGCGGGTTCCCGGGCCGCCGGGCACGGCCACCTTCTGCCATTCGAGCATGTTGACGACGCAGCGGCCGGACATCGCAATGCCCTTCGGCTCACCGGTCGAGCCCGAGGTGTAGACCACGTAGGCGAGGTGGTCGGGGGTGACGCCGCTGTCGGGGGTGCTGGTCGGCAGGGCGCGCAGGTCGTCCGCGAGCTCGGCCGGGAACACGGTGGTGACCTGCTCCGGAAACAGCCGGCCGGCGGACGGCTCGGTCACGGCCGTCGCCATCCGGGCGTTGTCGACGATGCGGCGGACGCGGTCGGCCGGGTGGTCCGGGTTGATGGGGACGTACGCCGCTCCGGCCTGGAGGATGCCGACCAGCCCGACGAACATGTCGATGCCGCGCCGCAGGCAGAGGCCGACCAGGCTGTCCGGGCCGACCCCGAGGGAGCGCAGGTGGTGCGCCAACTGGTTGGCCCTGGAGATGAGTTCGGCGTAACCGACGGTCTCGTCCCGGTACTCGACGGCGATCAGCTCCGGGGTGCGGGCCGCCTGTTCGGCCAGCAGCCGGGGCAGTGGCCGGACGTCGACGGGGACTTCGGCGGCGGTCCGGGCGGCGTGCAGCCGGTCGCTCTCGTCCTCGTCGAGGAGGGTCAGGTCGGAGATCGGCCGGTCGGGGTCGGCCAGCAGCCCGGCCAGGGCGGTGCCGAGATGGCGGACGAACCGCTCGACGGTGCTCTCGTCGAACAGGGCCCTGCTGTAGACGACCGGGCCGGCGAGGCTGCCGTCCTCGTTCTCGACGAGGTGGGCTTCGAGGTCGACCCGGGTGGAGACCTCGCCCGCCTCGAACAGCTCGACCTCGGCGTCCGGCCAGGGGACCTGCTCGAAAGGGGTGTTGACGATCTGGAGCATGACCTGGACGAGGGGGTGGCGGGAGAGGTCGCGTTCGGGGCGCAGGTGTTCCACGAGGTACTCGAAGGGCAGGTCCTGATGGGTGTACGCACCCAGCGCACCCTCCCGGACCCGGCCCACCAGCTCCCGGAACGACGGATCACCCGACACGTCCGTACGCAGGACCAGCGTGTTCACGAAGAAGCCGACCAGCCCCTCCAGTTCGCGGCGCGGCCGGTTCGCCACCGGCGAACCCACCACCACGTCCTCCACCCCGCAGTACCGCGCCAGCACCACCTTGAACGCCGCCAGCACCAC
>NZ_JBFAJO010000112.1:0-19630 GCF_040655255.1 Kitasatospora sp. NPDC050463 | reverse complement strand
AAGCGGTCGCCATCGCGCCCCACTACAGGACCGCCCCGACCAACCCTCCGACCAAGGTTCCCCGAGCCTGGAATCACTAAGTCACTGGTATTGCAACTAGCCCCGCGCTTTCGGGCGACCGGTCGCTCGTCCGGCGACGGGACCGAGACTGCCGCCGAGGGGCCACTCGGCCCGGGCGCGAGGACCATGAGCCCCTCCCGCTGGGACGGGCCGGGGATGAGGATCGATGCCATGACACCTGACCACACCCCGCTGGACGAGCGGCAGTGCCGGCGGCTGCTGGCCGCGCGGTCGGTGGGCCGCGTCGTTTACACCGTCGGTGCTCTGCCGGCCGTCCTGCCGGTCCCCTACCGCCTCGCCGGCGACGGCAGCGTGCTGGTTCGCGCCACCGCGGGCTCCGAGCTGGTGCGCGCGGTCTGCGGGGCGCTGGTCGCCTTCGAGGTGAGCGAGGTCGATGAGACGGACGGCAGCGGCTGGACCGTGACCGTCCTGGGCTGGGCCGACGTGGTCGAGGACCACGCCCGCCCCAGCCCCGCTGAGCCTACGGACCTGGTGTCCGTCCGCATCCGGAACGAACTGGTGGCCGGCCGAACGCTGCCCGCCGCCGACGCCCGCGTGGAGTGACACCGCCCTCTCGGTCAACGACCAAGCGGTACGGACCACACCAGCCTGGTGCCGCCATCCGCCGGTCCCGTCAACTCCATCGCACCGCCCAGGCCTTCGGCCCGCTCGGCGAGGTTGCGCAACCCGCTGCGCCGTCCCTGCTCCGGCACTCCGACGCCGTCGTCCCGCACCGTCAGCACGACCTCCTTGCCGGTCGCCTGCAGCACGACCTCGACCCGTGCGGCCTGAGCGTGCCGGGCCGAGTTGCTCAGCGCCTCGCTCAGGACTGCGAGCACGTGGTCGGCGACCTCGCCCGGTACGTCGGTGTCCAGCAGCCCCTCCATGCTCAGCCTGGGCGCGAAGCCGAGGGCTGTCTGTGCCGCCTCCACCACCCGCACCACGCGCGCCCGCAGTCCCTGCGAGGCGCCCTCGTCCCGGGCTCGCAGGCCGAAGATCGTCGAGCGGATGATCTTGATGGTCTCGTCGAGGTCGCCCACTGCGCGCAGTACCCGGTCCGAGGCGCCGGAGTGGTCGATGAACCGGGCCGCGCTCTGCAGCGTCATCCCGGTGGCGAAGAGCCGCTGGATCGCCAGGTCGTGCAGATCGCGCGCGATCCGGTCGCGGTCCTCCAGCATTGCCAGCTGCTCCGCGTCATGTCGGCGTGCGGCCAGTTCCAGCCCCAGGGCGGCCTGGTCGGCGAACCCGAGCAGCGGACTGATCTCCCGCTCGGTGAACTCCGCCGCTCCTGCCGGCCGGGCCAGGAGCAGTACTGCGTCGATGTGTCCCGCTGCCCGCCCGAGCGGGACCGCTACGGCGGGGCCAAGGCCCTCGGAGCGCCGAGGGTCGGTCGGCAGCCGGGGATCGTCGGCCAGGTCGGGGGTGGTCACCGGGGTGCCCTGCTCGTACGCGGCCCCCGACAGGGTGCCCTGCGTCGGCACGACCATGTTCTGCCGGGCGTGCGCTTTGCCGCCGAGTGCCAGATCCAGGCGCAGCCTCTCGCCGCCGTCCTCCGGCACCACGACATCGGCCAGCTCCGCACCGGTGATCTCCCGAGCCCGCTGCGCGATCAGCTCCACCACCTGCTCGCGCGAGCTGCCCGAGAGGAGGCTGCGGGTGATCTCCGCGCTCGCACTCAGCCAGCGCTGCTGACGCTGCGCCTCCTCGTACAGGCGGGCGTTGTCGATCGCGACGCCGGCGGCGACCGCGAGGGTGGCGATCACCGACTCGTCGTCGGCGTCGAAGTCCTCGCCGCCGCGCTTGTCGGTCAGGTAGAGGTTGCCGAACACCTCCTCGCGCACCCGCACGGGCACCCCGAGGAAGGTCCGCATCGGCGGGTGGTTGGCGGGGAACCCGTAGGAGGCGGTGTGCGAGGAGAGGTCGCCGAGCCGCAGCGCCTCCGGATGGTGGATCAGCTCGCCCAGCAGGCCCTTGCCGGTCGGGTAGGGCCCGATCGCGGTGACCTCCTGCTCGGACATGCCCACGGTAAGGAACTGCGAGAGGGTCTCCCCATCCTGGCTGATCACCCCGAGCGCCGCGTAGCGGGCGTCCACCAGCACGGCGGCCGCCTCGACGATCCGACGCAGCGCCTGGGTCAGGTCCAGTTCCCGCCCGACCGACAGCACCGCCTCCAGCAGGCTGTGCACCCGGTCCCGCGTCCCACGGGCAGCGTCGATCCGGGCCTGCAGTTCCTCCAGCAGCTCGTCCAGTCTGAGCTGCGGAACCCGTGACCGCGTCACGTGCCCACCCATGCGCGTCCTCCTCGTTCCGACACCCGGCCGGTCGATTCTCGCAGACGGCACAAGCGACCGATCGGTCCCGGTACAGGCACGGACTTGTTTCGGTCTGGGCAGGCCGCGCAATCCCACGGGGGAGGTCCGCGACGCCGCAGCGGGCGGTCCACACCTGTCCAGACCTGCTCGACGGTTCGAAGCGAGCCGGGGAGCCCCACAGCGGGGCCCTATCCGGGCCGGCTGCCGACGATGATAGTCAGCGCTGAGTGCGTCGCCGACTTCCAGGACCGCAGCCGCAGGCCTGCGGTTGTGGCGGGACCGGCGGGACCGTAGCCCATCCGGATCAGCATCTGCACGTACTCCGTGCCGTGCTGCGGATCCCGCATCGCCCACCGCAGCTCGGGCCGCTCCATCGCCTGGTAGAGCAGGGATGACTGCGCCCCGTGGGCAATGATCAGCAGTAGGATCCGCTCCAAGTCCTGGACCGCACGCATCCAGTCGGCTGGTGCGTCGTGCGCGGTGGAGAGCACGACGATCAGCGGGTGCGACTCGAAAGGTACCGGGCGCTGGTGGTCGGCGGGCAGACCTCGGGCCCTTTGTGCAGGCCGTGGATCGCGTTGCCGCTCGCCGCCCGGCTCCGGGGCTCGGTGGTGCTGCGCTCTGCCTCGCCGGTCAAGCAGAGCAGTCGCTCGGTCTCTGCCGCACCCGGCAGTCGCAGCACCGCACCCTCCGTCCGCGCCGCGCCGACCGGGTACCGCACGCTCGGCGAAGGGCTGCCGGCTGCTGGGGCGTTGCCAGATGGCGTCGAACAGGTTCGAGTCATGGTCCTGCTCGTGCGCGTGCTGCGGCGATCCGGCCAGGTGGACGGCGGCGAGCAGATCTGGTTCGGCCGGACGTGGCAGGAGCCGGACGACGGGCTCCCAGCCGAGACGACGGATGGCGATGCGGAGGTTGAGCAGCGCCGCACCGATCAGATGTGCAGGGCGCGTCCGGTGGGGTCGGCCATCAGCAGAGTCCGCTCGGGGGCTGCTTGCACGTCGACCGTGGCGGTCCGCGGATCCAGCCGGAAGCGCCAGGGTCGGGTGTTGTGGATCGAGGGCGCGGCAACCGCCGCGGAGATCATCCTCTCCGGTGCCTTGGCGTTGAGAACTGTGGACGACATGCTGGCCTCCTGGTTCGGCCGGGAAGGGAGGAAGTCCCTCGGACGATATGAGCGCGAGTGAGGCCCGCGGATGGGTCGGGCCCCATCCCCTCGGGCACTTGGGCCCCGCAGGAGGCGGCGTCGCGGCCCGGCCAGGGAGGCATGTGATGCGGGGCTGTGCTCCAGTAACGATCGTTCAGCGGTTATGCGGGTCGGTGATACCGGGCTTGGGGGGCGGCTCGGCCGGTCCCGAGCGGCTTCAGCCGCTCCCAGGACCGCTGCCAGGCGTGGGCTGCTCGGCGGTCGAGCGTGCGCAGGCGCAGGCCGAGGCCAGTGGCGACCAGGACGGAGAGGCAGCCGAGGGTGAACAGGCCGATGAAGATCGCTTCGCCGGTCGTGTCCGCGCCAGTGGACGGTGTGGTGGCGAGGGTGCCGGTGTCGTTCACCCAGATGGGGGTGGTGGAGCCGGCTGCGGCCCGGCCGGGCACGGAGATGGTTGCCGTGTGCGGCTGTCCGGACGGGTAGGTCCAGGCTGCCTGAGCCTGGTAGGAGGGCGGTGCGAAGGAGAGGGAGGTGGACGTCTGACGGACCGGGCCGAGCAGTACCGCCTCGATGTGGTGCAGGTGGGCGAGCGCCGTCGTGGAGTGCTGCTGCGCGAGCCTGAGGTCGGCCAGGGCGGTGCCGGTGCCGAGCAGCGCGGACAGCACGATACCGAGGGCGGCGGCGAGCAGTGCGCGGCTGCGGGCCCGGTCCAGCGGACGGGTCAGCGGGTTTCGCTCGACACCGACGGCTCGGCGCACATGTCGGCGCCACCGGCGGGTCGTGGCTGCGGGCGGGGCCGGGGCGGGTGCGGTGGACATGGTCGTACTCCTTCGGTGCTGCCGTGCGGGCTGGTGGTGGGTGGCCGTCGGTCGTGCGGTGGGGTCACGGGTGGGGAACCACCGCCACTGGGGTGGCGGCGTGGTGGAGCACGGCGTGAGCCACCGGGCCGAGGCGCGGGCCGAGGCGCGGGCCGAGGTCGTGGCGGCGGTCGCGGCGGCCGACGACGACCAGGTCGGCCCCGGTGCAGGCGTCCATCAGCACACCGGCTGCTCCGCCGAGCCGGACCAGCTCGGCGACCTCGACCTCGGGGTACCTTTCCCGCCACGAGGCGAGCATCTGCGTCAACTCGGCTTCCTCGCACGCCTGCTGGGCGGCTACCTCGCTGCGCGGCGGTACCCAGTTCGCCAGCGACCAGGCCGGCAGTGGGTTCCAGCCGTGGACCGCGTGCAGCCTGGCCCCACGCCGCCCGGCCTCGGTGAAGGCGAAGTCGAGGACGGCGTCGACGGGGTGGTGTGCGTCCAGTCCGACCACGACCTCCCGCACAGTCGGGCCTTGCGCACCGGGCGCTGCAGCATTGGGGCAGGAGTCGGGACGGACCAGGACGACCGGGACCGGGGCGCGCGCGGCCACCGCGAGGCCGACCGAGCCGACCAGCAACGCTGCGAAGCCGCCCAGACCGCGCGAGCCCAGGACCAGCAGCGACTGCCCCGCGCAGGCGTGCATCAGCGCGTCGACCGGTTCGTCGCCGATCACTTCGGTCTCGACCGCCAGCCCGGGATGTGCGCGGCGGATTCGGTCCGCGGTGTCGGTCAGTGCGTGGAGCGCGGCCGTCCGCAGGTCGCCCGGGTAGGAGGTCGCCGTGTCGGGGGAGTTCGCGCCGGTGAGCCACGGCCAGGCGTGCAGCAGCCGCAGCGGTGCGCCGCTGCGCTGCGCCTCGGCGGCCGCCCAGTCGGCTGCTGTCTGGCTCTGCGGTGATCCGTCGATTCCTACAAGAACCTGTCGCGTCATCCTGAGTGCCTTTCCGGGAAACGGGTGGATGTGACCGGGGCTCAGGCCCCCGACCACTCTGGGGGTGGCCCGCCCGGCGCGCCCAGGGACCGACAGGACCGCCGGGGTGGGCCGGTGGTCCCCCTACGCCCCTCCGGCCCCGGCGCTCTGAGGCCAGCTCAGGGCGATTTGGCCGGTGGGCACGGCGGGACCCTCGGGCCTCGTGTCGGGACCGGTGGCGTCCGTGGGAGGGACCGAGGGTCCCTGTCCCGGGGTGGTGCTGCCGTTCGACGATCTCCGCGGTGCACCGGGTACGACTGCGCCGACCGAATACCCCAGCCCACGGCAAGGAGCCCCTCATGTCCGCAGACGATCACGGAAGACCAGCAGCCCTCACCACGGGTGACGGGACGGACGGCGCACCCGGGCCGCGCGCCACGACCTTCGGGCTGCCGGCCGCTACCGCGCTGGTCGTCGGAAGCGTGATCGGCACCGGGGTGTTCGCACTGCCCTCCGCACTCGCGCCCTACGGGCCGATCGCGCTGGTGGCCTTCATGGTCGTCACGGTTGGGGCGCTCGCGCTGGCGGGTACCTTCGGGCGGCTCGCCGAGCGGATGCCCGGCAGCGGCGGCCCATACGTCTACGCCCGCGAGGCGTTCGGCGAGTTCACCGGGTTCCTGACCGCCTGGTCGTACTGGATCACCGCCTGGGCGGGCAATGCCGCCATCGTGGTTGCCTGGGTCGGCTACGTCGAGGTGTTCGTCAACAAGGGACACCACACCTGGGCGTCCATCGTGATCGCGCTGGTCGGCCTGTGGCTGCCGGCTGCCGTCAACCTGACCGGGGTGCGCAATATCGGCGCGTTCCAGGTCGTCACCACGATACTGAAGTTCCTGCCGCTGGCCTTCATGGCAACGGTGGGCCTGCTGTTCCTCAAGGCCGGCAACTTCGGTGCCTTCAACGCGAGCGGCGGCTCCGCCCTCGGCGCGGTCTCGGCCGCCGGGGCGATCGCGATGTTCAGCTATATCGGCCTGGAGACCGCCTCGGTGGCCGCCGGCCGGGTCCGCGACCCGAAGCGCAACGTGCCGCGGGCCACCGTGTACGGCACGCTGGCCTGCGCGGCCATCTACCTGCTGGGCACCCTGGCGGTCTTCGGCACCGTCCCGCACGCCCGACTTGGCAGCTCCACCGCACCGTTCACCGACGCGGTGAACAACATCGCCGGCGGCCACTGGGCCGGCAACCTGGTCGCTGTCGCCGCCGTGATCTCCGGGCTCGGCGCGCTCAACGGCTGGACGCTGATCTGCGCGGAGATGCCGATGGCGGCAGCCCGGGACGGGCTGTTCCCGCAGGCGTTCACCAAGGTGCGGGGCCGCAGCGAGGTGCCGGCGTTCGGCATTGTCTCCGCCACCGTTCTCGCCTCGGTGCTCACCGTCGTCAGCTATACCCGCTTCACCAAGGTCTTCACCGAGATCGTGCTGCTCAGCGTGCTCACCGCGGTGATCCCCTACCTGGTCTCGGCCGCCGCACAGCTGTACTGGCTGGTGCAGCGCGGCCGGGCGGAACTCGACCGGCGGCGTTTCGTACGCGATGTCCTCGTCGCGGTCCTCGCGCTGGCCTTCTCCTACTGGTCGATCCAGGGCAGCGGCTACCAGACCGTCTACTACGGCCTGTTCGCCATCCTGCTCGGCATCCCGGTCTACCTCTGGCTGGCCCGTCCGAATGCCGACCAGGCCACCGCCGCGCTGACCGAACCCGCCGCCGCTGCCCTCGCCACGGACCCCGCCCCCGGCGTCATTGAAGTGCCGAGTGCCGCCCGCGTCGCCCGCCCGATCGGGCTCCCGACCCTCATCCGCCGCGCGCTCACCCCGCGCCACCAGCACTGAATCCCGAGGAATCATGTCCGCGCTTCACGTCGACTCCGAAACAGGCCGCCTCCGCCAGGTTGTCCTGCACCGCCCCGGCCTCGAACTGTCCCGGCTGACCCCCGGCAACGTCGACGAGCTGCTCTTCGACGACATCCTGTGGGCCAAGCGCGCCCGCGAGGAGCACGACGCCTTCGCCCAGGTCCTGCGCGACCACGGCGTACGCGTCCACCACTACGCCGACCTACTCGCCCAAACCCTCGAACTCCCGCCGGCTCGAGCCTGGGTGCTCGGCCAGGTGGTCAGCCCCGACAGCGTCGGTCCGGCGCTGGTGGAGCCGATCCGCGCGCTCTGCGACGATCTGGACGGTGCCACCCTGGCCGAGTACCTGATTGGCGGTGTCCTCAAGGACGACCTGCCGCTGCGCAGCCCGCACAGCCTGCTCTGGCACACTGTCGGCGAGCAGGACTTCGCACTGCCACCGCTGCCCAACCACCTCTTCCCGCGCGACAACTCCTGTTGGATCGGCGCCCGTTACAGTCTCAACCCGATGGCCCGCCCGGCCCGGCGTCGGGAGACCCTGCACACCGCGGCGATCTACCGCTTCCACCCGCTGTTCGCCGAGACCGCACCGCCGCTGCTCGACGGCACCACGGCGGCTCCCGGCGTGACGATGGAGGGCGGGGACGTCCATGTGGTGGGACCCGGCGTGGTCATGGTGGGCATGGGGGAGCGGACCACTGCGCAAGCCGTCGAGCAGCTCGCCCAGCAGCTCTTCCTCACCGGCACGGCCCACCGGCTGATCGCCGTGCGGCTGCCGCGCAGCCGGGCGTTCATGCACCTGGACACCGTGCTCACCATGATCGATCGCGACACCTTCGCCCTCTACCCGGGCCTGGCCGACCAATTGCGCTCCTGGACGCTCACCCCCGCCCCCGAACGCCCGGCCGGCTTCGAGGTCACCCCTGACACCGACCTCGCGACCTCGCTCGCAGAGGCGCTCGACCTGGACAAGGTCCGATTCCTCTCCGCCCCGCAGGACGCCCGCGCCGCCGAGCGCGAACAGTGGGACGACGGTAGCAACTTCCTCGCCCTCGAACCCGGTGTGGTCGTCGGTTACGAGCGCAACACCACCACCAACACCTACCTGCGCAAGCAGGGCATCGAGATCGTCACCATCGCCGGCTCCGAGCTCGGCCGCGGCCGCGGCGGACCGCGGTGCATGAGCTGCCCGATCCAGCGCGACGCCGCCAACTAGGTACCCAGGAGCAGAAGATGACCACCAGCCACGTCACGACCGGTACCCCCGCGACCCGGATCGAGGCCGCCCGCCTGCGCGGCCGCGACTACCTGAGCGAGCTCGACTTCACCGCCGCCGAGATCCACCACCTCCTCGACCTGGCGGCCGAGTTGAAGCAGGCTCGGCGAGCAGGAACCGAGACGCCCCGGCTCACCGGCCGCCGCATCGCGCTGATCTTCGAGAAGAACTCCACCCGGACCCGGTGCGCCTTCGAGACCGCTGCTGCCGACCAGGGCGCCACCACCACCTACCTCGGCCCCGACAGCTCGCACCTGGGCCACAAGGAGAGCGTCGCCGACACCGCCCGGGTGCTGGAGCGGATGTACGACGGCATAGAGTACCGAGGCTTCGCCCAGCAGACCGTCACCGAACTCGCCCGCCACGCCCGGGTTCCCGTGTACAACGGCCTCACCGACGAGTGCCACCCGACCCAGAGCCTGTGCGACGTCTTCACCATGCGAGAGCACAGCGGCAGGCCGCTCGAGGAGATCTCCTTCTGCTACCTGGGGGACGCCCGCAACAACACCGCCCGCTCGCTGGCCGTGATGGGCTCCCTGCTCGGCATGGACGTACGGATCGCCGCGCCGCGCGCGCTCTGGCCCGATCCCGAACTCGTCGCCGAATGCCTGCCGCTGAGTGATCGCAGCGGAGGAACGTTCACCCTGACCGAGGAGGTCGAGGAGGCGGTGGCCGGCGCCGACTACCTCTACACCGACGTCTGGGTCTCGATGGGCGAGCCCGCCGAGACCTGGCACGAGCGGATCGCCCAGCTGCTGCCCTATCAGGTGAACGCCAAGGTCCTCGCGGCCACCGGCAACCCGGACACCGCGTTCCTGCACTGCCTGCCGGCCCTGCACGACAGCCGTACCGAGCTCGGCGCCGAACTGCTCGCCGAGTACGGGCTGGACGCTCTGGAAGTCACCGACGAGGTATTCGAGTCGCCCGCCTCACTGGTCTTCGAGCAGGCCGAGAACCGCATGCACACCATCAAGGCCGTCCTCGTCGCCACCCTGGGAGCCTGACATGCGTGTCGTCGTCGCCCTCGGCGGAAATGCCCTCCTCCAGCGCGGGGAGCGCCCCGACGCCGACGTCCAGCAGATCCACGTCCACCAGGCCGTCGCCTCGCTCGCCGAACTCGTCAACGCCGGACACGAGTTGGTCGTCGTGCACGGAAACGGCCCGCAGATCGGCCTGCTCGCGGTGGAGAGCGCCACCGACCCCGAGCTGAGTGCTCCCTACCCGTTGGATGTGCTCGGCGCCCAGACCCAGGGCATGATCGGCACCCTGCTCGCCCGCGAGCTGACGAGCCGGTTGCCGGGGCGGTCGGCTGCCGCGCTGGTCACCCACACCGAGGTCGACCCGCACGACCCCGCCTTCCGGCACCCCGACAAGTTCATCGGCCAACAGCTCACCGCCGAGCAGGCCCGACGTCTGGAGCTGGACCGGGGCTGGACCTGCGCCCAGGACGGCTCGCACCACCGCCGTGTCGTCCCCTCACCCCGGCCGCGGGCCGTGCTCGAAGTGCCCGTCATCCGGGAGCTTCTGAACCACGGAACTGTCGTGATCTGTGCGGGCGGCGGGGGCGTGCCCGTCACTCGCAACCCGTACAGCGGTGAGTTGCGCGGCGTGGAGGCCGTGGTCGACAAGGACTTCGCCGCCGCCCTGCTGGCCGAACAGCTCGGCGCCGACGCCCTGTTGATCCTCACCGACGTCACCCACGTGTTCAGCCACTTCGGCGCCGCCCACCCCGGCCCACTGGTGCGGGTCACCCCCGGGCAGCTGCGCGCCCTTGACCTGCCGGAGGGCTCGATGCGGCCCAAGGCGCAGGCCGCCGCCGCCTTCGCCGAACGTACCGGCCGCCTGGCCGCGATCGGCCCGCTCGACGACGCGCTCGGCATCCTGCTCGGAACCACCGGCACCACCGTCAGCACGGCTTCGACGGTTGGCCACCCGGGACCCGTGGCACCGCGGCCGGGACCTTCGGCCCTCGGTAAGCGGCCCGCCCACACGACAGGCTGAACTCGATCGAGGAGGACATCTGATGAACCGTCTGAAGGCCAAGTCCGACACGGATGTGTCAGTGGAGCTGCGCGGCGCGGTGTCGCCGGAGTCCGTCGAGTACGCCAGGACCAAGCTCCTCGCCGTGATCGAGCGCCTCGGCGAGCCGGTCCTCGCGGCCCGGGTCAAGCTCACCCAGGAGCCCAACCATGCGGTGATCCGGCCCGCCCTGGCTCAGGCCGTGGTGGACCTGGCGGGCCGGCCGGTGCGCGCACACGTGGCGGCCACGACCATGAACGAGGCCGTCGACCTCCTGAAGGACCGGCTGAACGCTCGCCTGGCGCGCGTCCGCCACCACCGGGAGGCCCACCGCCACGACAGCCCCGAGGCCGGGTCGCACTCCTGGTACGACGGCGCAGGTCACGAGCACCGCCCGCAGCGCCGAGGGCGCGCCGCACGGGAACGTCGGATCGTCCGGCGGAAGTCCTACAGCCTGCCCCGCCAGAGCGCGTTCGCCGCCGCCTTCGAGATGGAGGCCATGGACTACGACTTCCACCTGTTCACCGACGCCGCCTCAGGCCACGACAGCCTGGTCTACCGCGACGAACGCACCGGCGGCCACCGGGTGGCCTCGGCCGACCTGACCACGTCGGCGAGGTCGGGCCCCGGCGATGCCCCGACCCCGCGGCTCGCGGTCGCCGAGGCGGTGTCGCGCATCGACCTCACCGGCCTGCCGTTCGTCTTCTTCACCGACACCGCGACCGGCCGGGGCAACGTCCTTTACCACCGCTACGACGGCCACTACGGCCTCATCACTCCCGCGCAGTAGGAGGCGCGGGTCGCGAGCCCGGTCCGCTGTGGGGGTGGGCCGGAGCGGCACGGGAGCCGGGAGTGGCGTGGGGGCCGCTCCCGGCTCCTCCTGTCCGCACCGCCAGGGGACGGGCCGGTGAGGGGCTCTGACCAGGCCGCGACGGCACCGGCTGAGCTCGACCACTTCGCCCTCGGCGACCTGGACTCGCTGACCTACAACGCAGACGGCTCCATCGACATCCCCGTCTCGCACAGAAGTCCCGGCCCGGACCGACAGGCGAACTGGCTGCCGGCACTGTTGGGATCGTTGGGGATCACGATGCGCCTGTACGCACCGAAGCCCGAGGTGCTCGACGGCCGCTGGACCCCGCCGCCGGTCCGTAGGGCCTGAGAGCAGTCGCGGCGCGGGGGTCGGAGAACGGCCGATGCCGCTGCCCGTCCGGAGTGCTCCTCCGGGCGGGCAGCGGCATTCTGCGGGATGGTTGGTGTCGCGTCCGGGGCCGGTGCTGACCCGACCGAGAGCCTCAGTCGTGCGGGACGACGGCGACCGGTGCGTGCGCGTGGTGGACCACGGCGTGGGCAACCGGTCCGAGGCGCGCGCTGAGGGGGAGTGGGCGCCGGCGGCGTCCGACGACGACCAGTGCGGCGTCGGCGGAGGCGTCCACCACGGCCCCCGAACCGGTGTCGACACGGCTGTCCTCGATCACCTCGACCTCGGGGAACTTCTCCCGCCAGCCGGCGACGGCTGCATGCAGGAGCTCGGCTTCCAGGGCCTGGAACTGGGTACTCTCGATCTGCGGCGACACCCAGCCCGCGTAGCCCCAGACCGATGGGGGCGTCCAACCGTGGACCGCGCGCAGCGGGGTACCGCGCAGCGCGGCCTGCCGGAAGGCGAAGTCGAGCACGGTGTCCGAAGGCTCCCGGGTATCGACGCCGACAACGACCTCGCGGGCGTCGGGTGTGGCAACCGGCTGCGCAGCCCGGACCAGCACTGTGGGGCAGTCGCTGCGGGCCGTGACCGCCAGGCCGACCGAGCCGACCAGCAGGCCGGTGAAGCCGCCCAGGCCGCGTGAGCCGAGGACCAGCAGCTCGGCATCGGCCGCCGCCAGCAGGTCGACCGGGTCGCCGCCTGACAGCAGCTCGGTACGGACCTCCAGTCCGGGGTGCTGCCGCTGGACCTGCTCGGCGGTCTCGGCGAGCATCCGGGCGGTCAGGGCCCGGACGTCCTCGGGCTGGCCGGGATCCGCGTGGATGTCGTCCAGCCAGGTCTGTGCGTGGACCAGCCGAAGGGCGAGTCCGCGGCTGGCGGCCTCGTCGGCCGCCCAGAGTGCGGCGGCGGTGCTCTCGGGTGAGCCGTCGATGGCGGCGAGTATGTCCGTTGTCATGAGGGGAGCTCTTCCAAGATGTGGATGTTCTCGCCGGGGAGGTCCGCGTCCCGGATCAGGAAGGCGGCTGCCGCGAGCGAGCCGATGCCGCCTACGACCAGGTAGGCCTTCTCGCGCTGGCTGTCGATCATGGTTCGTCCAGCTGTCGGAGCGGGCGCCTGGTGGCGCACCTGCGCTGGTCGCAAGCGCTTCCAGTCTTCGCCGGGCCGCCGAGCGAGAGCAGGGCCACGCGGTCCCGGTGACTTCGCCGTAGGTCCCGGGCGAGCGGCGGGGGCGTGACCCGATCGGTCCTGTGCGTGGCGGGACCGCGGTGTGACGCTGGGTGGCAAACGCAGTCCCGCGCTTCTGAGGAGCCCGCTGCCATGCCCGCCACTGCGCGTCCCACCCCCGCCGTCCTGTCCGAGCCCGAGTCGCGGACCTGGCAGAGCTGAACCGACAATCACGTTAGTGACAAGAGGAGTTGACGACCACGCAGCTGCCCGTCACCGTCGGAGTCGACGGCTCGTCAGCGGATCCTGGCGGCCGCCGACTGGGCCGCCGAGGAGGCAGCACTGCGAGATCGCCCGCTGCGCATCCTGCACGCGAAGCCCCTCATGCCGCACCTACTGCCGAGCCGACTCGGGCAGTGGCACGCCGCCGTCCTTGACGGCACGAGCGTGCTGCACGAGGTCGAGCACGCCGTCGCGGTCCGGCATCCGCAGGTGTGCACACACCGAGGAGATCCACGACCTGGCCACCACCGTCCTGGTGGCGGCGGCCTCGGGCCTGCGGCGGGACCAACCGCCCGACGGCACCCGGGACCTTGGGCCTGCGACAGTGCCCCAACAGCCGCTCCCCTGGGAGCAGCTGACGGGGAAGGCTTCGAGACGTGCCGGGCCGCGCGACAGCCGCAGGCGGCCGGCCCACGACGACAACCCGAAAGGTGATCCCGATGCCCCGCCGCCAGCAGTCCCACGACCAGACCACAGCCCCGCAGGCAGCGCAGACCGACCAGCCGGACAGCACCGTGAGCGCCGTCGACGCCCTGGTGGCCGGTGCCCTGACGGCCCTCGCGGAGTACGCCTCCTTCACCCAGGAGCAGGTCGACCACATCGTCAGGAAGGCCTCGCTGGCCGCACTCGCCCAGCACACCGGCCTCGCGGCGCTGGCGGTCGAGGAGACCGGCCGCGGGGTCTTCGAGGACAAGGCCGTCAAGAACGTCTTCGCCTGCGAGAACGTCACCCACGTGATGGGCCGGACGAAGACGGTCGGGGTGGTCCACCGTGACGAGATCGACGGCATCGTGGAGATCGCCGAGCCGGTCGGCGTGGTCGCCGGCATCACGCCGGTGACCAACCCCACCTCCACCACCATCTTCAAGTGCCTGCTGGCCCTGAAGACCCGCAACCCGATCGTCCTTGCCTTCCACCCCGCCGCCCAGCGCTGCTCGGCCGAGGCGGCCAGGATCGTGCGGGACGCGGCGGTCGCGGCCGGCGCCCCGGCCCACTGCATCCAGTGGATCGACCAGCCGTCCATGGCGGCCACCGGCACGCTGATGAACCACCCGGACGTGGCGACCATCCTGGCCACCGGCGGCAACGCGATGGTCAAGGCCGCGTACTCCTGCGGCAAGCCCGCGCTCGGCGTCGGCGCGGGCAACGTGCCGGCCTACGTCGAGCGGAGCGCGGACCTGCGCCGCGCCGTCAACGACATCGTGCTGTCCAAGTCCTTCGACAACGGCATGATCTGCGCCTCCGAGCAGGCCGTCATCCTCGACGCGGAGATCCACGAGGCGGCGATCGCCGAGTTCCGCCGGCTGAAGGCGCACTTGGCCACGGCGCAGGAGAAGGCGCTGCTGGAGCGTCACCTGTTCGGCACGGGTGACGGCGACTCGTGCGCGGGTGACCGGCTGAACGCGGCCGTGGTCGGCCAGTCTGCCGCGCAGATTGCCGAGGCGGCCGGCTTCACAGTGCCCGCCGACACCTCGATCATCCTGGTCGAGGCCGAGCGGGTCGGCCCGGCCGAGCCGCTGACCCGGGAGAAGCTCTGCCCGGTATTGGCCGTGCTCCGCGCCGCCGACCGTGCGCAGGGAATCCAACTCGCACAGCAGATAGTCGAGTTCAACGGGCTCGGCCACTCGGCCGCGGTACACACCGAGGACGCGGCGTTCGTCGAGGAGTTCGGCCACGCGGTCAAGGCGTGCCGGATCATCTGGAACGCGCCCAGCTCGCAGGGCGGCATCGGCGACGTCTACAACGCCTTCATTCCCTCGCTCACCCTCGGCTGCGGCAGTTACGGCCACAACTCGGTCGCCGGGAACGTCTCGGCGCTCAACCTGCTCAACATCAAGCGGATCGGGCGGCGCAACACCAACATGCAGTGGTTCAAGGTCCCGCCGAAGATCTACTTCGAGCGCAACTCCGTCAAGTACCTGGCCAGCATGCCGAACGCGCACCGGATCGTCATCGTCACGGACAAGACCATGGTGGAGATCGGCCACCTGGAACGGATTCGCAATGTCCTGGACCGCCGCCGCGAGCCCGTAGAGGTGCGGGTGGTCGACTTCGTCGAGCCCAACCCGAGCATCGACACCGTCCGCAGGGGCGCCGAGCTGATGCGCGGCTTCCAGCCCGACACCATCATCGCGCTCGGCGGCGGCTCACCGATGGACGCGGCCAAGGTGATGTGGCTGATGTACGAGCACCCGGAGGTCGACTTCGCCGACCTGAAGGAGAAGTTCTTCGACATCCGCAAACGCGCCTTCACCTTCCCCGACCTGGGTGAGAAGGCGAAGCTCGTGTGCATCCCGACCACCTCGGGCACCGGCAGCGAGGTCACCCCCTTCGCGGTGATCACCGACACCGCCACCGGCCAGAAGTACCCGCTGGCCGACTACGCGCTCACCCCCAGCGTCGCCATCGTCGACCCCGCACTCACCACCCACCTGCCGAAGGCCGTCACCGCCGACACCGGCTTCGACGCCCTCACCCACTGCATCGAGACCTACACCTCGGTCTACGCCAACGACTTCACCGACGGCCTCGCCCTCCAGGGTGTCAGGCTGATCTTCGAGTACCTGGAGCGGGCCGTCACCGCCGGCGCCGACGACCCGCTCGCACGGGAGAAGATGCACAACGCCGGCACCATCGCCGGGATGGCCTTCGGCTCCGCCTTCCTCGGTGTGGTGCACGCGATGGCACACACCCTGGGCGCCACCTTCCACGTCGCCCACGGCCGCACCAACGCGCTGCTGCTGCCGTACGCGATCCGCTACAACGGATCGGCCCCGGCGAAGGTCACCGGCTGGCCCAAGTACGGAAGTTACGTGGCGCCGCAGCGCTACCAGGAGATCGCGAAGATGCTCGGCCTGGCGGCCGACACCCCCGAGCAGGGAGTCGAGTCGCTGGCCCGCGCGGTCGAGGACCTGCGCGACCGGGTCGGCATCCCGCGCTCCTTCAAGGACGCGGGAGTCGACGAGTCCGCCTTCCTGGCCGCCCTGCCGCAGCAGGCGATGAACGCCTACGAGGACCAGTGCGCCCCGGCCAACCCGCGCATGCCGATGCTCGACGACATGCAGCAGCTGATGCGCCAGGCCTACTACGGCGACCAGGCCTGACTCCACCCACAGCACGACGGGAGCACATCACATGACCACGCAGCAGCACGAACGGATCCTGAACGCCTCGGACGGATTCCACGGCGGCCGGTGGCGCGACACCATCGACGTGCGCGACTTCATCCAGCACAACTACACCCCCTACGAGGGCGACGGTTCCTTCCTCGCCGGCCCGACCGAGCGCACCACCGCGGTGTGGCGGCAGATCACCGACCTCTTCCCCGAGGAGCGCCGCAAGGGCGTGTACGACGTCGCCCACGACATCCCCTCGTCCGTCACCGCGCACGCGCCCGGGTACATCGACCGGGACCGGGAACTGATCGTCGGCCTGCAGACCGATGCCCCGCTCAAGCGCGCGATCATGCCCAACGGGGGCTGGCGGATGGTCGAGGGCGCGCTGAAGACCTACGGGTACCCGGTCGACCCCGAGCTGGCCAAGGTCTTCACCGAGTACCGCAAGACCCACAACGCCGCCGTCTTCGACGCCTACACCCCCGAGATCCTCGCCGCCCGCAAGGCCGGCATCATCACCGGACTCCCGGACGCCTACGGCCGGGGCCGCATCATCGGCGACTACCGGCGGGTCGCCCTCTACGGCGTGGACCGGCTGATCGAGGCCAAGCGGGCGGAGAAGGCCGAACTGAACCGACTGCCCAGGGATCCCGAGCGGCTGGAGGAGGTGATCCGCGAGCGCGAGGAACTCGCCGAGCAGATCCGGGCGCTGGGCGAGCTGAAGGAGATGGCCGCGAGCTACGGCCAGGACATCTCCGCTCCGGCGGGGAGCGCGCGGGAGGCGATCCAGTGGCTGTACTTCGCCTACCTGGCGGCGGTGAAGGAGCAGAACGGTGCGGCGATGTCGCTCGGCCGCACCTCCACCTTCCTCGACATCTACCTCCAGCGCGACCTGCTCGCAGGAGAGCTGTCGGAAAGTCAGGCGCAGGAACTGGTCGACGACTTCGTGATCAAGCTGCGGATCGTGCGGTTCCTGCGCACGCCGGAGTACGACGAGTTGTTCTCCGGGGATCCGACGTGGGTCACCGAGTCGATCGGTGGCATCGGGCAGGACGGGCGGCCGCTGGTCACCCGCAGCTCGTTCCGCTTCCTGCAGACGCTCTACAACCTGGGGCCCGCGCCCGAGCCGAACCTGACCGTCTTCTGGTCTCCGCAACTGCCACAGGGCTTCAAGGAGTTCTGCGCCAAGGTGTCGATAGACACCTCCAGCATCCAGTACGAGTCGGACGAGCTGATGCGGCCGCGCCTCGGTGACGACACCGCGATCGCCTGCTGCGTGTCGGCGATGACGGTCGGCAAGCAGATGCAGTTCTTCGGCGCCCGGGTCAACCTCGCCAAAACCCTGCTCTACGCGGTCAACGGCGGGCGGGACGAGAAGTCCGGCGCCCAGGTCGGCCCCGAAACCGGTCCGATCACCGGTGACGTCCTCGACTACGACGAGCTGCTCGCCAAGCTCGACCAGCAGATGGACTGGCTGGCCGAGACCTACGTGCACGCCCTCGACGTCATCCACTACATGCACGACAAGTACGCCTACGAGCGCATCGAGATGGCCCTGCACGACCGCGACATCCGGCGCACCATGGCCTGCGGCATCGCGGGTCTCGCGGTGGCCGCCGACTCCCTGTCGGCCGTCAAGTACGCGACGGTCAGGCCGATCCGGGACGAGACCGGGCTGGTGACCGACTACGAGATCGACGGCGAGTACCCGGCCTACGGTAACAACGACGACCGGGCCGACGCGATCGCGGTGCGGCTGGTCGAGGAGTTCATGGCGAAGGTGCGCAAGTACCCGACCTACCGCGGTGCCGAGCACACCCAGTCGGTGCTGACCATCACCTCCAACGTGGTCTACGGCAAGAAGACCGGCAACACCCCGGACGGTCGCCGGGCGGGCGAGCCGTTCTCCCCGGGCGCCAACCCGATGAACGGCCGGGACCGCCACGGCTACGTCGCGAGCGCCCTGTCGGTCGCCAAACTCCCGTACCAGGAGGCCGAGGACGGCATCTCGCTGACCAACACCCTCACCCCCGACGCGCTCGGTCGCAGCCCCGAGGAGCGGGTGAAGAACCTGGCCGGCGTGCTGGACGGCTACACGGCGGTAGGCGGCTTCCACATGAACGTCAACGTGCTCGACCGCGAAACGCTGCTCGACGCCATGGAACACCCCGAGAAGTACCCGCAGCTGACCATCCGGGTCAGCGGCTACGCCGTCAACTTCGTCCGCCTCACCCGTGAGCAGCAGCTCGACGTGGTCAACCGGACCTTCCACGAAGCACTGTAGTCCTCCCACCGCCCCGACCAGGTGCCGGCGCCGTCCTCGACCAGAGGCGCCGGCACCTCACTCTTTGGAGCCCGAAATGAGCACACCCGCCCCGTCCGAGGTTCCGTCGCTTCGCTCGCTCGCGGTCACCCCGGCGGCGGCCGCCACCGGTCGGCCGGTCACCGGGATGCTGCACTCCTGGGACCTGTCCACCGGCGTCGACGGCCCCGGCACCCGCTTCGTCACCTTCCTGTCCGGTTGCCCGCTGCGCTGCCTCTACTGCCACAACCCGGACACCTGGCGCCTGCGCGACGGCCGCCGCGCCGCCGCCGACGAGATCGTCCAGGAAGCCGCCAAATACGCGAAGTTCATCCACACCAGTGGTGGCGGCGCCACCATCAGCGGCGGCGAGCCGCTGCTCCAACCCGTGTTCAGCGGCGAGCTGTTCCACCGCTTCAAGCACGAACTGGGCCTGCACACCGCCCTGGACACCTCCGGCTACCTCGGCGCCCGGGCCACCGACGCGCTGCTCGCCGACGTCGACCTCGTACTGCTCGACATCAAGTCCTGGGACCCGCGGCTGTACCGTCGGCTGACCGGCCGGGACCTGGCCCCCACCCTCGACTTCGCGCGTCGGCTGGCCGACCTCGGCAAAGAGGTCTGGGTCCGGTTCGTCCTGGTCCCCGGCCTGACCAACCCGGCCGAGAACGTCGAGGGCATCGCCGCCTTCGCCGCCTCGCTCGGCAACGTCACCCGAGTCGACGTGCTGCCCTTCCACAAGCTCGGCGCCGCCAAGTGGCAGGCGTTGGGCATGGAGTTCACCCTCGCCGACACACCCGGGCCGACCGCCGAACAGGCCGCCGCTTCCCGTGTCGCCTTCGCCGCGCACGGCCTGCTCGTGTTCTGAGCGGCTCTGGCAGCAGCCGGCGGTAGGTGTCCGAATTCTCGCCGTCCTTGCCCGGCTCGGCCCCGGCCAGGGCTTTGTCTTCCGTCGGGCCGTTGGGTGGGTCTCCTCCGTACCGCGGAGGCTGGGGAGCCAGAAACCGGTCACGGACTTGGACCCGGCGACGAGCTGGGTGATCGGTACGAGCCCGTTGACGCCGGTGACCGCTCCGAAGA
>NZ_JBFAJO010000111.1:0-19822 GCF_040655255.1 Kitasatospora sp. NPDC050463 | reverse complement strand
CGCCCTGCGCGTACCTCATGCCCCAGGGCTACCGGATCCACAGCCCCACCGTCAGGCGAACAGCCCCGACATCACCCAATCAAGTTCAGTAGCGGCGATGACGGCGGGAGCTGTATGCCTTATCGCCGCCCAAGTGGTCGGGACGAGTGCGTGGATGCCCACCGCCGAGGCGCTTTACCCGGATGCGTTCGAGGACTGGGATCAGCCGCGGGCTGTCGCCCCACTGACCAGGAGTGATCAGCAGCGCCAGATGGCGGAGACCACCTTCCCCCGGCAAGGTGGATCTTGGAGGTCAGACCGCCCCGCGAACGGCCGAGTCCTTCGTCGGGGCGGTGCTGCCGAGGTGTTGATCTCCGCTTGGGAACTCGCGGCGTCCTGCGCGGAGCTCCGGCAGCGTGCTGATGGGCTCGGCACGAGGTGGAGTCCACGCTCACCATGCTCCAGTCGATCCGGCCCCGGGCGTCGGCATCGGTCTGGACGGCTTGCACGATCCGACCCCAGGTGCCGTCCGCCGACCACCGGCGGTGTGAAGTAGGCCGCCGGCGAGGTGCTCGTGGTGCGAGTCCTTTTCCGACGGCCCCTTCCCGAACGGTGCGGGCTAGTTTCCCAGCACACCGCTCTCCAGTGACGCTCTTCGAGTGGACGAAGAAGCCCGCCCTGCGTGGATTCCGTTATGACACGCTTGGCAGACCACCAGGGTCTTTCGCCTACGCGACGCCATAATCAACGCCCACACTGGACGGGTAGGCCGACCCGGCTTGTTCAGGTCTGCGAGCTTGCGGATATGGTGAACCTCCACCCTTTCCGCTGACCCGCACATCTCGCACGTGTCGGCCAAGAGCCGTTTGACGAGTTCGTTCCTTCCGAAATACGTCATAGGCAACGGCTCCTTGTCGGCGACTTCCGCCATGCGCTGGCGCTTCAAGGGGATACCCCCGAAGCGAGCCACCAGTGGCTTCTTGTCGGCGCCTCGTGAGACTCTCACCTCAAAGCATGTTCGCGGACCGTCCGGAGTAGCGACGACCGCTTTATATTTCCGAGCCATCCGCGTTGCGGAGGTTCGATGCTTGGAGGCGAGCGTCTTGAGCATAGATGTCTCCATCACCCAGCGAAGACGCGATAGGCGTGAAACATCCTGCGCCAGCAAGTAGTACTGAACGAGACCCCGGTACTCAGCTTGATATGCAGCAACGATTGAGAAATCGCTGTCATGGAGTAGTACTCCGCGCTGGTAGGGTTTCCCGTTTCGCATGTACGGCACGCACCGCTGCCGGACTAACTCCTGCGGCACGAACAACCCAATGATGCCGTTGGCTGAACGGCGAGGGCCGGTGAGTTTCGTGTCGCATCGCTGTGCTTTGATCTCGTAACCGAGGAAGCGCGCCGCCTGGCTGGAGGCGTGCGTAATGAGAGTCTTTGGTTCAGAGAGGCTCAGCTTCAGGTCAGTATGAAGGAACTCTTTGATCCGTGACTTGATCTCTTCGGCTTCGTTCTTCGGCCCAGCAAACCCGAGTAGCCAGTCGTCGGCATACCTGACGTACCGCAGCCGACGGAATCCCGGATCGTGCGGGTCCAAGCTCGGTAGCGAGCGCCGCTTGAGACGCAGCTCTCGTGCTGCGGCCTTGTCGCCGCGCGCCACCGCCCGCCACATCCGGGCATCCAGCCGATGATATTCAGGATGATGCCGCCTCTGCCTTCCTAGGTTGTAGTCCGGTAGCAGTTCCTGCTCAACGAACCGGTCCAGCCGGTCGAGGTAGACGTTGGACAGCACCGGCGAGACGACCCCGCCCTGCGGAGCACCGCTGAGCGTGGCGTTCCACTGCCAGTCCTCCAGATACCCCGCACGGAGCATGCAGCGAATGAGCTGCACGAATCGGCCATCGTGGATCTTCTCCCCGAGGATCGTGAGCATGACCTCGTGATCCAAACTGCCGAAGCAATCGGAGATATCACCCTCGATGAACCAACGTGTTCCAGTCCAGCTTTTCACTACCTCCTGCAATGCCGTGTGGCATCCGCGACCGGTGCGAAAGCCGTGGGATCGGTCGGAAAGCTGGACGTCGTAGTACGCCTCCAACAAGAGGCGGACCACTTCGGCGACGAGCTTGTCCGACCACGTCGGCAAGCCAAGCGGGCGCTTCTTCTTCGAGTCTCCCTTCTTTTCGATGTAGACCCGCTTGACCGGCGTCCATCGGTAGGACTCCGAACGGAGCCTCTCGATGATCGCGTCGATCTTCACCATCGACATTCCGTCGACCGTCTCCCCTGTGACTCCAGGTGTCATCGCGCCGTTATTCCGGTAGATGCGCCCGTACGCCACAAGGAAGAGATCCCTGTTGAACAGTTGCCTGTAGATCCTCTCCAGCGGCAAGCCCCGCTTGCCGCGATCTCGAATGACGTCCAGTACTGTTCCAGCACTCTGCATTACGCATACCTCCCTCTCCTGGACGTCGTAATCACCTGTGCCCCTTCGCCCTGCGATCCGGTTTTCCCGGCCTCCCCGGCAGGTCGTCACTCCTGCGACTACTACGGGCACTCCGTCACCTTAGGACTCTCGTCCCGTAGGCGATCCCGCGGTACGTCTTTGCTGTACGTATCTAGCGCAACTTAGGTCGCCCACTCATTTCCTTAGCCGCCCTCATTGGGAGGCGTCTCCCATCCCGGAGGTGCTCGGCCAAACGTCACATAGCCAGGCAGGATAGGAGCATCGGTTTCAGGTGCTGTTCCGATGGGTTTCTACTTGTGCCCCTGGAAATTAGGCTTTAAGCAATCCGGCTTTGACCATATTGCGCGGGCCTTGCGGCGCTCCGTCGTCATGCACCTTCAGATCGGCTGCCGCTTTCCTGACATGCTACGGTCCCCTTTGATTTTCACCATCAGGTAAGTCAGGTGACCCAAGAACCTCCTCCGAGTTCATCCCGGATGCTCCGGGGATACAACAAAGCGCCTCACGGCGCACGACGCTCATAGGCCGTTTTCCAGCTCCCGAACCGGTTCGGCAGATCCCGCCACGGGACTCCTGTGCGGATCCGGAACGAGATCCCGTTGATCACTGTTCGGTGGTCACTCCAACGCCCGCCCCGGCCTGCGGACTTCGGCAGATGGGGCGCACGTCGCGCCCACTCGTCATTCGTCAGATCGCCCCGCCCCACAAACCGAACAATGACCCCCACGCGAGGCGACCGTCACATGATCCGCCGGACAGGACCTTGTCCGGCTGCGCGGGCCCCGGCCCGGCCGTACTGCGTCCTTGCCGGCGCCGCGCCGGCCGGTTCCTTCGGTGGGGAGGGATTCGCGGGGCGAGGGCGATCGCTTGCCGCCGCCCGTGCGGTTCGTGGCCCCTGAGGGCGGGTCGCTCGCCGAGCGGCCCGACCTCCCTGCGGAATACGCCCGTTGGCGTATTTCCCGCCGAGCGGGGCTCCGATCGTTGACCACCGTGCCGGCCGACGGTTGGCTCTCCTGGAGCCCGTGGCCGGGAGGGAGCCCGGCCGGGTGATCCGAGGGGAAGGGACCCACCTCATGGCACGCAGCACCCGTACCACCCGTGGCCGGTGGCCGGCCGGTGGCGGCGGTATCCTCGCGGCCGTCGCCGTACTGGCCGTGACCGCCGCCCCCGCCCAGGCCACCCCGCCGCCGCGCGGCACCGTCCAGGTCAGTGTCGGGCTGAACGGCGCCGTGCCGGACAACCAGTCGTGGAGCCAGGGAATCAGCGCGGACGGTCGCTACGCCCTGTTCACCTCGTGGGCCACGAACCTGGTGTCCCAGCCCGCGAAGAGCGGACGCGACGCCTACGTCCGCGACCTGAGGACCGGCCGCACCGAGCGGATCAACCTGTCCGACGACGGCAACGTGCTGGACGGCTTCACCGACTACGTCGCGATCAACGCCGACGGCCGCTACGTCGCCTTCGAGAGCGACGCCGCGAACGTGGTACCCGGGGTGCAGGTCCAGGGCCGCGACGAGGTGTACGTCCGCGACCGCAGGACCGGCCGCACCGAACTGGTCAGCGGCGGGCCCACCAGCACCGACACCGACAAGTTCCACTCCTCGTACGCGCCCTCGCTCAGCGCGGACGGCCGCTACGTGGCCTTCGTCTCCAGCCGGACCGACCTCGTCCCGGACCTCCAGGGCACCGAGCCCTCGCTGGCCAGGCCCTACACCTGGGACTACAACGTCTACGTCACCGACCGCCGTACCGGGAAGACCCGGCTGGTGACCCGCGGCGTGGACGGCAGGCCGGGCGACAGCATGTCCCTCAACCCGACGATCAGCGCGGACGGCCGCACCATCGGCTTCACCTCCCTCGCCGGCAACCTGCTGCCCGCCGAGCAGACCCCCGCCGCCCCGGCCGCCGGTGGTGCCGGCCCCGCCGACGTGGAACTCGCCCCGGGCGCCGCCGCGGCCCTGCCCCGCAGCGCCCAGCCGGGCCTGTCCCGACCGACGACCGGCGTCTACTACACGTACGACATGGAGACCGGCCGCATCCGCGCCGCGAGCCTCGACCTCGACGGCCGGCTCGGCTACGCGAGCTTCGACGCGACGATCAGCCCCGACGGGCGGCGCGCGATCTACGCCCTGCCCGAACCCGGCGGTTCCACCGGCGGCCACCGGTACCACACCGTGCTGTACGTCCGGGACCTCGAGAAGGGCACCGTGACGAAGATCAGCGGGGGCCTGCCCGGCACCGCCTCAGTCGGCTCCTCCGATCACGGCCGGATCACCGCCGACAACCGCCGGGTCTACTTCGCCTCCGCCGCCGACAACCTGGTGGCGGGCCCGCAGCACCCGGGCTGGGAGGTCTACCGCCACGACCTGCGCACCGGCCGTACCGAGCGGGTCGCCACCGCGCCGGACGGCTCGCTCGGCAACGGCTCGTCGAACGCCCCGGTCGTGGACGCCCGGGGCGACACCGTGGTGTTCGGCTCGACCAGCGGCAACCTGCTCCCCGGCACCGGTGGCCCGGAACGCGTCGACTACCAGGTCTTCGCCCGCATCACCGGGCACCACGGCGACGGCGACGACGACCAGCGCGGGGACGACGACTGACCGCGCACCGCGCACCGCGCACTGCGGAACAGGGGCCGGGCAGTCGGGCCGGGCGAGTTCTGCGGCCGTGCCGGGTGCGAAGACGGGAAGCGGGCGATACGCCCCGGGGGCCCGATCCCGGACCCGAGGCGGAATGCGCTGCGAGAGTTGGGGCGCGATGGTCGACGGGCGGGCGGGGCGGTGCTCGGGTGGGGCAGTTTCGTTTCCAGCAGGGGAGTTGGGTATGTCAGGACGCCGTCTGCCGCTTCGCGTGGCTGGTCTGCTGCTCCTGCTGCTGCCGTTGGCCGGTGCCGGCGCGCCGACCGTCGTGCACCACTACAGTCTGCGGGCGGACGTCTGCTCGGTGCTTCCCCTGGAGGTCCTGCGCGCCGCACTGGGCACTCCCGTGAGCGCGCCGCGGCCCACGGGGAAGGACGAGGCGGCCGAGGTCTCGGCCGGCTGCGAGCTCACCTTCGGTGCGGTGCCGGGCGGGTTCGACGGCCCCGTGGTGCTGACCATCGGCCTCTTCTACCTGCCCGACGCGGTTCGGGCGAGTGCGTTCCACAGGTCCTGGGAGCGAGTCTTCCGCCTCCAGCTCGGGGAGTCGGTCCTGCCGGTGCCGGTGCCGGTGCCGGGTCTGGGTACGGCCGCCTATCTGGTGCCCACCAACGCTCGGGACGAGATGGTGATGGTGCTCGACGGCAACGCCGAGATCCTCGGGCGGGTGGAGGTCAAGGGCAAGGCGTCGGACGCCCCCCGCTCAGCGGTGCCGGACACCCTGCTCGTCGACTTCGTCCGGGCCTGCCTTCCGGGCCTGCGCGACTGACCGCTTCAGAGGCGCGTCAGGGCATGGACGACGTGCTCTTCAGGCGTTCCTGCTTGGTGTGGATTCCCGGGACGAGCAGTGCCGCGCGTGCGCGACGTCGGCGGCCACCGGAGCGAGAGCTGCTCCGGGTCGCCGACCGACCGGGGGCGAGGGGCCGGAAGCCGGGGTTGCTGCTCCGATCGGTCGTGAGGCGAGGCGGCCCGGGCCCTCGGCGGCACCGCACCGAGGCCCGCCCGGGTGACTGTGTCCTAGCAGCGCTAGCCAAGCGAGCATCGATTCCTCTAGTGTTGACTCAGAAGCTAGCGGCGCTAGAAGATGATGGCCGCGTCTGAGTCTCGGGAGGAAACATGCAGAACCTACTCGCCGTCGTCACGGTCGTGGTCGTCGGTCTGCTGGTGGGCGTGGAGTTCGCGGTGGCCGTCTTCGTCAACCCGATCGTCGACGGACTGCCGCACAACGGCGGCCTCGCCGCCCGCACTGCGGGAGCCCGCCTGCTCGGGCGGGTGATGCCGTTCTGGTACATCGGGTCCGTGGTGTTCGGCGTGGCGTGGTCCGCGGTGAGCTGGGGGGAAACCGGGGCGGGGCTGATCGCCACGGCCGCCGGGCTGCTCGTCCTCAGCGTGGTGATGTCGGTCGCCCTGCTCGTTCCGATCAACTCCCGGGCGGCGCACTGGACCCCGGAGAACGCCCCGGCGGACTGGCGGGAACAGCTCGGCCGCTGGGACCGGCTCCACTACGTGCGGGTGGCTGTCATCGTCACCGCGTTCGTTCTCCTGGTCGTCACCCTCGTGTGAGGGGGCCCGCCAGCCCGCGGGCGTCGGTCGAACTCCACGGAGGCGGGCGGCGGCGGAGGCCCACGGCCGATCGAGTGAGCGCCACCGCGCGTAGGTGGGGTCTAGGGAGTGCTCCTCCCGGGGCGGGCCTTGCTCATCTTCGCCGCCCTGGCCTGTGCCCAGCGCAGCAGCAGGGCCGCGACCACCACCGCCATCAGGGCGGCCTTGCCGACCGCCACGGTCGTCCCGCCGCGCAGCGCCGAGGAGAACATCGGCGTCAGCGCCGCCACGCCCACGGCAGGCCCGGCCGCGTACCAGGCGGCGAACAGCAGCGGGCCTGTCCCGCCGCCCGCGCCCTGGGCCGGGGAGAACATCAGGTCCTTGCGCAGCACCCCGCGGCAGGCGTTCACCAGCCCCGCCGCGACCAGTGCCGGCGCGGTGGCCGGCGCGAGCCAGGCCGCCGGGCCGCTGCCCGCCGCCAGCAGCGCCGCGGTGCAGGCCAGCCCCAGCAGGACCCCGGCCAGCGTGGGGACGATCGCATGGCGCAGCATGAGGCCGGCGAACGGATAGGGAGACCAGGAGGCCCGCCGGACGTCGTCCGTCTCGATCCGGGCCGGTTCCAGCAGCTGTGCGACGGCCAGGTAGCCGAAGACCAGTGCGGCGGCGGTGGTCAGCCAGGACAGCCCGCCCGTGGCGCCGTGGGCGAGGACGGCGCAGAGCAGTGCGGGCGCCGCCAGCACCACCGCGCGGCCCAGCCGGGCGGGGGAGCGGAACAGGGCGAGGGCGTCTCGCCACGGCACCACCAGCCAGGCGCGCCGGGGCGCCGGCAGCCGGAGCCGGCGTTGCCGGGCGCTGCCGTTGGCGCTGTTCACCGCCAGGCGCGCGCTGCGCAGCTCGACCGTCCGGAGCGCGGCCAGCACCCCGGCGGCCGTTCTGGCCCGCTCCCGCAGCCGGGCCAGTGGCACCGTGGCGGCGGCCCGGTCGGCGAGCACCAGGGCGGCGGCGGTCGACACCAGCAGGAGCGCGGCGGCCGCCCAGCCGCCCGCCACGGCGGACGGGGTCGGTGCCAGCGCGGCGATCGCGGCCCAGCCCCACGGCCCCGACCACAGTTCGACCAGCTCCAGCCAGTGCACCGGGTGGCCGGCGACGGCCAGCGCGCTCTGGCCCGCCAAGGCGATGATCAGCAGCGTCAGATACGGAGTGAGCCGGCGCACCCAGCGGGCGGCGCGGTCGCCGCGCTCCACCGACAGCGCGGCGCAGGTGGCCAGGAGCGGCACGCCGAGCCCCCCGAGCAGGCACCAGCCGAGTGCGGCCGGCAGGCCGACCCGGACGGTCAGCCCGAGCGCGATCATGCCGCCGACCGCCGCCACCAGGCCGGGGAACACGGCCACGGCGCACGAGAGCCAGAACCAGGGCCGGAGCACCGGGCGGGGCCGGACGGGGTGGATCAGCAGCCAGTCGGTCGCCGCTCGGGGCGGCACCACCGGGCCGCGCCAGAGGCCGTCCCGGACCAGCAGGAGGAAGGTGGCCAACCCGACCGCAGTGATGCCGGCGGGCATCGCGGCGAGCAGATCGCCGCCGTGCCCGGTGTAGTCGGCGCCCATCGATGCCTGCAGGAACAGGCCGAGGCTGGGCACACCGCCCCAGATGATCAGGATGAGTACCACGCAGTAGACGGCGAAGCCGACCGACTTGGCGCGGTTGCGCCGGTGGGGGGCGCGCAGGGCGCGCAGCAGGGCGAGTGTCTCGTCGGTCCAGTCGTCGTCGTCCGTCCAGGCCTCGACGGCGTCGTCCGTGGCCTCGACGGCGGGGTCGGTTCCGACGGTGGGATCGGTCTCCGGGCGGGTGGTGGTCACCGGGCACCCGCCGGGCCTGCGGTCGTGCGGGCCGCGGACTCCGTCGCCAGTACCTTGCGGGTCGCGCCCTGCTTCAGGATCCTGCCGTCCTCCAGGACCACCACGCGGTCGGCCACGTCCAGGGCGAGGTCGGTGTGGTGGGTGACCAGCAACACCGCGACGCCGTCGGCGAGTTCGGCTCTGAGCAGGTCGGCGAGGTGTCGGCGGGCGTCCGGGTCGAGCCGCTGCTCCGGCTCGTCCAGCAGCAGCAGATCGCGCGGGCGCACCAGCGCGCAGGCCAGCAGCAGGGCCTGCATCTGCCCGGAGGAGAGCGCCGAGGGCAGCGCGTCGGCCCGTTCGGCGAGCATCCGGTCGGTCAGGACCCGGGAGACCCAGTCGGGTGCATCGGCGACCCCGTGTGCGACCGCGACCAGGAGCAGGTGCTCGCGGACGGTCAGGTCGGGGTAGCAGGCGACGGTGTCGCCGACCACGGCCACCCGGGCCCGGACCCGGGGGTCGTTCTCGTCCATCGGGATGCCGTCGAAGCGCACGGTGCCCTTGCTGGGCTCGTCGCGTCCGGCCGCGACCCTGAGCAGGGTCGACTTGCCCGAGCCGTTGTGTCCGAGCAGGGCGACGCACTCTCCGGCGGCCAGCGACAGGCTCATGGGGTGCAGCACCTCCCGCTCGTCGTACGAGCGGCTGACGCCGGTCAGCTGCAGCAGGGGCTTGCGGGCTGCGGCACGCGGCTCGGCGGCGTTCTTGGCCATGGGGGAGGGCGCCTCTCGACAGGGTGTCCGACCACAGTACCGATCGGTCGGCGGCCACCCGGGTGAGGGTGCTGTCGGCCCGGGAATCGTGCGGACGCCCCGGTGCCCTGGCTCCTGCCGACCGGCACCTCCCGCGCTGCCCGGGCGGCCTGGTCTCGTCGGGCCGGGGCGTGGGGCGGCGTACCACCCGCACCGGCACCCCGGCCCGGCCGGGGGCCACCGATCCGGTGGTTTACCCGTGTGGGGTCGAACGCGGTGTGAAGGATTCGGTTGCGGGGTTTCCGCTGGTGCGGGGGTCGGTATGGAGGCTGTCATCGCTGCCACGACACAGGGGAGAAGACCAGCCGATGAGTGCTTCGGAGCGCTACGTACGCGCGTGGGAGGGCTTCTGGGCCGAGAACACGGGCGAGCCGGGCGAGCCGTTCTGGGACGCGGACGCGACGCTGACGGCGGCCCCGCACACCGTGCTGCTCGCGGCCCACGCCGATCCCACCCTGCCGATCGTGGACCTCGGCTGCGGCAACGGCACCCAGACCCGCTACCTGGCCGGGCACTTCCCGCGCGCGGTGGGCGTCGACCTGTCCGCCGCGGCCGTGGCACACGCCCGTCGGGCGGACCGCGACGCGGTGGCCGAGTTCGGACAGCTCGACCTCACCGACCTGGCGGGGGTGCGGCGACTCGGCGACCGACTCGGCGAGGCCAACGTCTACCTGCGGGCCGTGCTCCACCAGAGCGACCCGGCCGACCGGGCGCCGGTGGCCGCCGCCGTCGCCCTGCTGCTCGGCCGGCGCGGCCGGGGCTTCGTCGTCGAGCCGACCGCCGCCGCCAAGACGGTGCTCCAACAGGTCGCCGAACGGCCCGGCGGCCCGCCGGAGAAGCTTCGCCAGGTCCGAAAGCACCAGCTGCGCCCGGCCGAGGTCGCGCCGGGGGAAGTGCCCGGGCTGCTGCGTGGCGCCGGGCTGGAGGTCCTCGACCAGGGCGGGACCGACCTCGCGATGAGCGAGCTCCATCCGGACGGCACTCGGGTCGCGCTGCCGGCCCACTGGTTCGTGGTCGCCGCGGCAGAGGGCGGCCGGCCGGGCGGCTGAGCGCCCGCCGGCAGCGGGCGGCCGCAGCTGCGCCGGCCGTGACCCGCGACCCCGGGGACGGCTGGGCGAGGTTCCGGAAGGAGGGGGCCGAGACGGTCTGTCGCACCCACGAGGCCCCCGTCGGAGCCGGCCCCCTGGTCTATCAGTGCGGCGCGGCACCAGCGAGCGCAGGCGACCTGTCCTCGGCTACCCTCCCCCCTCGTGGACGTTCCCCCCGAGCCCTCGACCCTGCGCGTCTTCGTGGCGCTGGCTCCGCCCGACGACGCCAAGGACGAACTGGCCCGGGCCCTGCGGCCCGCCTACGCCGGGTACCCGAGGCTGCGGTGGAACCGGATCGAGGACTGGCACATCACCCTGGCCTTCCTCGGTGAGCTGCCGTCCACGGCCGTGCCGCCGCTGCGGTCGGCGCTCGCCGGTCCGGCGGCGTCGCACCCCGCGCTGCAACTGGCCCTGCGGGGCGGCGGCCACTTCGACCAGCGGCTGCTGTGGAGCGGGATCGACGGAGACCTGGAGGGACTGCAGCTGCTCGCCGCCGACGTCCGGGGCCTGGTCAGGTCCTGCGGGATCGAGTTCAACGACCGCCCGCTGCGCCCCCATCTGACCCTGGCGCGAGCCCGCCGCGACGATCCCACCAGCGTGCCGCAGGCCGCGGCCGGGCTCGCCGGGTTCGTGGGCCGGCCGTGGCGGACCGAACGTCTCCACCTTGTCGGCAGCAACATCGGCCGTGGCCCCGGGCCGATCCGCTATCGCGACATCGAGGCGTGGCGATTCGGCGCCGCCGTCCGGGCCGGGGGCGACGGCGCCCTCACCGAGCCGTAGCCGGCAGACGGGACGACGGTGGCGGCCGACGGTGGCGGCCGACGACGGCAACGACCCTCGACCCGGCCGAGCACGGGCACGCCTTCGCCGCCACCCTGCGGGGGCAGTCCCGCAGGGTGGTCCTGGAGAGTGCCGTCAGCCCGCTGATCCGGGCGCCGCGCCGGTGGGTACGGCTCTGTCGGCATTCGGCTCGGCGACGGCGGTGCCGGTCGGCAGCCGGTTGGTGCGTCTCCGATGCCCTTTTGTGGATGTCAGGCGGGGTCGATGACCACGATCGGGATCTCGCGGTCGGTCTTGGCCTGGTACTCGTCGTACGCGGGCCAGTGGCCCACCATCACTGGCCAGAAGGCGGCCCGCTCCTCGGAGGTGGCGGTACGAGCGGTGCCCTGGAAGATCTTCGGGCCCACCTGGACGCGGACCCGGGGATCGGCCGTCAGGTTCTGGTACCACAGGGGCGCCTCGTCGGCGCCGCCCTTGGAGGCGACCACGAGGTAGCGGCCGCCGTCCTCGCCGTAGATGAGCGGGGTGCGCACCGCCTGCCCGGAGACCCGGCCGACGGTGGTCAGCAGGAGGGTCTGGGTGCCGTTCCAGTGCCAACCCTCGGTGCCGTTCGAGCCCGCGTACAGCTTGACGTGGTCCAGCTGCCAGGTGCCCGGTCCGGGGTCCTTGGGGTGGTCCCAGTCGATGTCGGTCACGGTCTTCGCCTGCCCTCGTGTGGTGGTGGTTCAACGGTTTCGACAACGACCGTCAACGCCGTCGGGCACGGCCGCCATTCCGGTCGACCCCAGACCGGGGGCGGACCGAACGCCGGGGGCGGACCGAACGCCGAGGGCCGGCGGCACCGAGGTTGTCCACGCCCACTGGACGACACCCTGGTGTTCAAGGGCCGCCGGGACACCCGGGTCGAACTGATTCCGGACACCGGCCACGGACGGCACACTGCGGCAGTCGGTCCAGGACGGCGGGCGCAGGCGCCCGGCGAACAATCCCCGGCCGTCGAGGTGTTGGACCACCGCGTCCTCGAAGAGGTGGCGCGGAGCGTGGAGGGGCGCAGGCGGCACCGACGTGGGAGGCTCGACAATCCGTGACTGGACGCCAGAGGCTACCGCTCCATCAACGCGCCCTGATCTGACCGGCTCCGAAGGCCCGGCCGCCTGGAGCAGAGGGCTCGGGGTGAAGAACCCCCTGCGCGGCGCCCCGGCGGCCGGAACTACACTCCCCGGCATGCCATATGACAATGTGAAGTTGCGACCGGTGGTCGAGAGCGAGCTCGGGATTCTGGAGGAGCTGGTCCAGGACCCGGAGGCGGTCGGATCGTTCCAGTGGTTCGGGTGGACCGACCCGGGCGTCTGGCGGCGCAGGTGGGCCGAGAACCGGTTGCTGGGTGAGGACCGCGGGCAGTTGGCGGTCGAGGCCGGCGGGGAGTTCCACGGGTTCGTGGGGTGGCGGCGGGTGGACACCGTGTCGCGGTCGTACTACTGGAGCATGGGCATCCAGCTGCTCCCCGGGTCGCGCGGGCAGGGCATCGGCACACGGGCCCAGGCCCTGCTGGCGGACTACCTGTTCGGGTACTCGCCGGTGGCGCGGGTGGAAGCCGAAACCGACACGGAGAACTTCGCCGAGCAACGCGCTCTGGAGAAGGCCGGATTCACGCGTGAGGGTGTGCTGCGCAGCGTGGTGTTCCGCGACGGCCGGTGGCGCGACAGCGCCCGCTACAGCCTGCTGCGGGAGGAGGCGGCCGCTCGCCGGCCGCAGGCCGGCTCATAGGCGGCGGGCCGGCAGTCGGGCATCAGGCAGTTGCTGGGCAGCGCTCGGTGGAGCCCGGTCTTCTGCCACCCCGAGGCGGACCGCGCGGCCGTCAGCAGCAGCCCTGGGCCGGCCCGGCTGTCGGCCCGCAGCACCTCGGGCCGGCTGCCGCCACGATCGGCCGTACTTCCGCAGCAGCCGCCGCGTGCCCGCTGCGGTGCGGGACGTAGGGCACGCCCGGCCGGCTTCGCGCCGCCTCCGGCCGGGCCTGCTCGCGCGACTTCGGCGTCACCGCCGGCGCCGGGGCGACTCCAGGCCTCGTGCCGCAATGATCGGTGGGGCGGGTGGTGGACCGTCCGCCAGGCTCCGGACGGAACCTAGAGCACCCGCCACAGGGCGAGCGAGAAGACCGAGGCCACCCAGGTCCAGAGGACCGAGAGGCCGACGTGCGCGAGGGTGCGCACCGGGTCGCCGCGCCAGAGCTTCGGGGAGAAGACGGCGAACTCGAACAGCCAGCGCAGGCCCCAGAAGAGGGTCTGGCCGGCCAGGAGGGCGGTGCCCAGGCGGGTGCCGGCGAGGAGCTCGGGGGCCAGGCAGAGCGGGAGCAGGCCGAGCAGGGCGCAGGTCAGCGCGATGAAGAAGAGGTGGACGTAGGAGACCTGGCGGGTCAGCAGGCTGGCGCCGGCCAGGTCGGCGGGCCACCGGACGACTCGCGGCAGCACGGCGTGGAACAGGCCCACTCCGACCAGGGCCGTGCCGACCAGTCTCAACTGGGCTTCCAGGGTGAACAGTTCATTCATGTAACGGGACTCCGGAAGGCGAAGGCGGTGATCAGTGTGGCGATCCGTCGTTCGGCGGCCGGGTGCATTCCGGCCTCGGCGGCGTGGCGCAGCCAGGTGGCGCGTGGCTGGAAGTGCCAGGCGCCGGGGCCGTAGGCCGCCGTGTTGGCGAGGTCGCGCAGGTGCTCGACCAGGAGGAGGGTGCCGCCGGGGCGCAGGGTGCGGACGGCTTCGGTGAACAGGGCGGTGCGGTCGGCGGGCCGGCGCAGTTCGTGGGCGGCGAGGACGGTGAGCACGGTGTCGAGCGAGGCGGTGGCGGCGGGCAGGGCGCCGGGGCGGGCGGGGACGGTACCGGGTGCGGGCGGGACGTGACGGCGGGCACGCCGGATGGAGCCCTCGGTGGTCAGGGCGGGGTCGTAGAGGTCGGCGACGATCTGGCGGGCAGTGGGGTGGCGGGCGGCGATGGGGCGGCTGGCCTCGTCGAGGCCGGTGGAGACGACGAGGTGGTCGCCGGGGCCGTCGGGGAGCAGCTCGGGCAGCCAGTCGTAGGTGTGGAGTTCGGAGCGGTCGTAGACGTGCCAGGTGGCGAGGGTGCTGGTGGTCAGGAGTGCGGCGGCGGTGGTCGAAACGGCGCGGGCGAGGGCGGCGGGTCGGCCGGGGAGGTGGTGGGCCAGGGCCCACCCGGCGACGGTGGTGGCCGCGCCGGCGGCGTACATCGGCCAGTTGTAGCGGATCACCTCGCGGACGCCGGAGGGCCGGTGTCCGGGTCCGCCGGGTCGGCCGGTCACCGCGGGGCTCCGTCGAGGGCGCGGCGGTGGCCGGACTCCCAGCCGTAGTCGACGTCGGCGACGTGGAAGGCGTTGGCGAGGACGGGGTGGCTGCCGACGAAGGGGCCGTGGTCGAAGAAGGTCAACCGGGGGACGTCGACCTTCACCGGGACGGGGTCCCAGTGGGTGCGGGTGGCCTTGACGACGATGACGGAGCGGGTCTGCGGCTCGTACTCGAAGGTGTAGGGCAGCGGGCCGGCGAACCTGCGGGCGGCGCGGGCGTCGGCGAACGGGCTGCCCGCCGGCAGGGGTGCCGGGGTGCTCGCCAGGTCGGCGCGGACGTGCAGGTCGGCGTGGCCGTCGGTGCTGATCACCTTGAACTCCAGGGTGTCGCCGAGTGTCCGGGTGGCGATTCTGGCGTGGTGGTACCGGTAGCGGGAGAACAGGTTGCCGCCGACGGCCATCAGCCGGTCGCCGGTGTCGGAGCGCAGGATGCGCAGTCCGCGCATGGTCCGTCCGCCCGGGGTGGGGAAGCGGGTGAAGACGCGGTAGCCGGTGAGGATGAGGTCGCGGCCGAGGCGGGCGGGCAGGGCGGCCGGGCGCAGCGCGCGGGTGTCGACGACGGCGGCGGCGACGAAGCCGTGTTCGGTACCGGTGGGGTCGGTGTAGGTGTCGAGGGTGAGGCCGGGCGGCACGAGGGGAGCGAGGAGGCGCGGTGGGAGGGCGTAGGTGAGGACGAGCGAGTTCGCGAAGTGGGTGCGCATCGGGAAGGGATGGCGTTGCAGCAGGTGTCGCACGGTCGACTCCGTCGGGTGAGTTCGAGTGGCGTTCGGCGGTGGGCGGTGTTGCAGGCGGGAGGCCTTCAGAGCCGGAGCACCCGGACGACGCCCCAGAGCAGGGAGCGGTCCTGGGCGGCGGCGCCGGGGCCGGCGGGGCCCGGTTCCCGGATGCTGCGCAGGACGGCGGTTCCGCCGGGGCGCACGGCGTGGCTCACGGCGGTGCGCAGGCGGTGCGCGAAGGCGGGGCCGGGGCCGTCCAGGACGTTGGAGAGGGTGACGGCGTCGTAGTGGCGGGCCGGGGAGCGTTCGAGGTGCTGGAGGACGTCGCCGGCGAGCAGTCGGACGGGGGTGGTGGTGGCCGTGGTCGGTGTACTGGGTGTGCCGGGTGTGCCGGGGAGTTCGCGGCCGAGGAGCAGGCGCCAGGCGAAGGGGTTTTCCGTGTTGGGGTGGCGGGCGAGGCCGCGGGCTAGGCGGGCGCGCAGGGCGGTGTCGAAGCGGCGCGGCAGGACGTCCAGGAAGGCGGGCCGGACGGCGGCGGCGAGGGTGCCCGCCGGGCGCAGGGTGGCGGCGAGCAGCAGACGCAGGCCGGGCCCGTCGAGGTGGCGGTGCCAGTGGCGGGCCTGGGCGGCGGGGTCGTCCAGGCGCAGGAACCGCTCCAGGGCGGCGGGTCGCCAGGCCGGGAGGGCGGCCGCGGCGGTCCGGCCGGCGGCGAGCAGGAGTTCCGCGGAGCCGGTGGTGGCGGGTGCGCCTGCGGTGAGCCGGGCGCGGGCGTAGTCGAGTTGGGCCGGATTGACGTCGATGGCGGTGACGTCGTACCCGGCGGCGGCCAGGGTGGCGGCGGTGTCGCCGGCCGAGGCGATGCAGAGCACACGGGCGCCGGGTGGGGGGAAGGCGGCGAGTTCGACGGCCGGGTCCTCGTACATGCGGCCGAACAGGACGCGGGGGCGGCGGGTCTGGAGGCTGAGCAGTCGGCCCTCGCTCCAGGGGGTGGTGGTCATGCGGTGAGCGCGACCGGTCGGGCGTGGTGATGACGGTGGGCTGCGGCGACGGTCCAGATGAGGGCCACGAAGGCGATGTCCTGGACGATGAGGCGGCCCGGTTCGGGGATGCGATCGGCGCCGAACAGCAGGCCGCCGGTGTTGAACCCGGTGACCAGCAGGGTCTGGACGACCGCGGCGAGCCGGGCCCGGCGTCCGCTGAGCACCCAGACGCCGAGGGCCAGCTCGGCCAGGCCGATGGTGATCAGCAGCGCCGACACCGCGCTCTCGGGCAGGAGCGGCAGTCCCTCCACGATGGCGCGCTGGTCGGCGCGGCCGGGGTGGATCTTGCACCAGAGGCCCTCGTAGCCCCACATCAGGGCGACCGCGGCGGCGGCCAGCCGGGTCTGCCAGGGTGTCAGCACGGCGGACGGTCCTTTCTTCCGCTGCCGGGGCGCGTGGGTGCGCGGGGCAGGGCAGGCTTGGGTGGGGGCGGCCCGAATCCCGCGGTCAGGGTCGAGGGGCTCCCGTTCGGCATCATCATGGCGCACCACTTTGAACATGTTCAACTGCGGGGGTGTGGGCGCGCCGCCGGGCGCCGTTACGCAAGGGGGCGGCTCGGAGCGGCGCGCGGGCGCCGGTACGCGAAGGGACGCGCGGGCGCTGGTACGTGAAGGGGCGCCCGCTCGGATCGAGTGGGATCCCGAGGGCGGGCCGTGGCCTCACCTGGCACCGGGCCGCGAGTGCCGGCTGCTGGAGGGAGGATGGGAATCACCGCGCCCTGGGAGCCGGACCGCCCCGCCGTGGCCCGGGCCGATTGAGGCGGGCGGCTCGTTGCGGCACCGGGCCTGCTGGGCGGCTGTCAGTGGTGCGGGATGTCGATACCGGCTGCGCGCAGGTTCGCCTCGACCAGCCTGTTCAACCGGGCGATGGACGGCTCCTGGTCCTCGCGGTGGTGGTTGACCAGCCCGTATCGGGCGGAGGCGTCGGACTTCAGCCGCGACCCGGTCGGCATCGCCGGCGCCGCGCGGTCGGCCAGCAGCTTGTCGGCGAGCGCGGACGCCAGCTCCTCGATCCGCGGGTCGTCGGGATCCCAGGACACCGCGGCCAGGCCGCGCTTGGTCAGCTCGACGAACTCGGGATCCTCCAGCCCGTGTTCGAGCCGAGCCAGGAAGACGTCGAAGATGTCCGGGACCAGCGCCCGGGCCAGCACCAGGGCCTCCCGTTGAGTGGCCACGTAGTCGGGGCCGAAGCCGAGATCGGCGAGTCGGTCCAGGACCGCGCAGGCCCGGTCGGGCAGCAGCGCCCGGTCGCCGTGGGCGAGCCGGTGCAGGGTGTCGCGGCGCGCGGTCAGGTCCTCGATCTGTCGGGTGAGCCGACGATGGACGTCGTCCAGGGTGGCGGCGAACCGCTCGGGTTCGGCGTCGAGCATCGCACCGATCTCGGCCAGTGGCACGCCGGCCCCGGCCAGTGTCCGGGCCTGTATCAGCCGCAGCAGCTCGGCCGACCCGTAACGCCGGTAGCCGGAACCGTCACGTTCCGGCTCGGCGACCAGGCCGAGCCGGTGGTAGTGCCGCACGGTCTTGATCGTGACGCCGACGTACGCCGCCGCCTGACCTATCGTCAGTCCGACTGTCACCGGCTCACCGGACCTGCGGATCGTGAGCGGCCGCAGTCTCGCGAACCGCGTGGGCGACGGCACGGAAGTCCTTGCGCGGGATCGAGCCGGGGTCGCCGGCGACCTTCGCGCTGACTTCGAGGTACGGGTTACGGGCGATCACAGGGGCGAGGATAGCGCGCAACCGTCCCCGCTCATCCGGGCCGCCGCGGCCGGCACCCGAGCGGCCACGTCCCCCACCGGGACGGTCGACGTGCCGGGGACCGGGCCGGGGGCGGCGTGGAGCGCGAGGGACCCGACGGCGGTCCCGGCGTGCCGACCGGCCCGCACCGACGGCCGACGCCGGTTCCCAGGCCCGGAAGCCTGCGATCGGCGCCAACCGGCCCATGGCGGCGACAGAGGTTGACCTTGACCTTGGGTCAGGGTGCACGCTCATTGCAAGGCCGCCTCACAAGGGGCTCGGAACGCTCCTCCCGCCGGAGCGTTCCACGGGGTCGAACAGTGCGGACAAGGACATTCATGATGAGCGAGAGCAACAGCGGCTTCTCCGGAGCAGGACTGCGCACACTGCGCGAGGTCCTGGCACGGCACGTCGAGACCGGGAGGATTCCCGGCCTCGTCGCCCTGGTCAGCCGTGGCGGCCGGACGCACGTCGAAGCGATCGGGACGATGCGCCATGACGGTGGCGCGCCGATGCGCCGGGACACGATCTTCCGGATGGCGTCCACGACCAAACCGGTCACGACGGCGGCGGCGATGGTCCTGCTCGACGAGTGCAGGCTGCGCCTTGACGACCCGGTGGATCCGTGGCTGCCCGAACTCGCCGACCGCCGGGTGCTGAAGCGGCCCGACGGCCCGCTGGAGGACACGGTGCCCGCCCGGCGGCCGATCACCGTACGGGACCTGCTGACCTCCACGTTCGGGCTCGGGGTGGACTTCGCGTTGATGGACTCCCTGATCAGGGCAGCGACGTTCGAGCGGCTCGACTACAGCGTGGCCTCCGGGCCGGCGCCCGGGCCGGACGAGTGGATGCGCCGCCTCGGCGAGCTGCCCCTGTCCTACCAGCCCGGAGAGCGGTGGCAGTACGACCTCAGCAACGAAGTACTCGGCGTGCTGGTCGCCAGGGTCACGGGCCGGCCGTTGGAGACGTTCCTGCGTGAACGGATCCTCGACCCGCTGGGGATGAAGGACACCGGTTTCCACGTGCCCGCCGGCAAGATCGACCGGCTGCCGCCCCTCTACGGGCCCGACCCGCAGACCGGGGAGTTCCTCGTGTGGGACGAGGCGGAAGGCGGAAGGAGCAGCTGCCCGCCGGCTTTCCAGGGCGCCGGCGGTGGACTGGTCTCCACCGTCGACGACTACCACGCCTTCTTCCGGATGCTGCTCAACCACGGCATGCACGGCGGCGAACGGATCCTGTCCCGGCCCGCCGTCGAGCTGATGACCACCAACCGCCTCACCCCCGAGCAACGAGCCGCCCGGGACGCCATGTACCGGAACATCGCCCACCTCACGGTCGGCCAGGGGCAGCAGGGCGGCTGGGGCTTCGGGATGGCGGTGCGCACCCACCGCGGCGACTACGCCCCCGTCGGCCAGTTCGGCTGGGACGGCGGTACCGGCACCACCGCCTACGCCGACCCCCACCACCGGCTCACCGGCATCCTGCTCACCCAGGTGGGGATGTCCACCCCGGACTCGGCACGGCTCATCCACGACTTCTGGACCACGCTCTACCAGGCCATCGACGACTGACACCGTTCGCGCCGAGCTCGGCGCGAACGGTCCATCCGCGCGGCCGCCGGGCCGCGCGGGCCCAACCGGTCGACTGCCCTGACCCGGACGACAAACTCGTGGACGTGCGTGAGGGGTGTCGACAGCGTCTGAAATTGCAAGACCAGGAAGTTAAGCCGCTGCGGCGTTCGTCAAGGCCCTGACATGGCAACGGAGCCCCCGATAGAACTGCGTCGACCAAGATCGCTGTTCTGGGGGCTCCGTTGGGTGTGCAGTCTGCCATGTCGCGTAG
>NZ_JBFAJO010000110.1:0-20145 GCF_040655255.1 Kitasatospora sp. NPDC050463 | reverse complement strand
CGACGTGCTGTGGGCGATGCTGCGTGACAAGAGGCTGTTCACCTCCGCCCCGCCGGTCACGCAGACGGCTTGACACGGTCATTGAGATTCCTTCCCCTTTTCGTCACTGCGACGATATTCCTGGTCCCTCAATCTCGTCAAGATGACGAAAAGGGGTGCCGGTGGTCGGACCGGCGTTCGCCCCGGCCGTCGTGGGAGGATCGCCGGGTGCTGAGGATGCGAACGAAGACGCGCCACCGGCGCCGTCGTGGGGCGGCCCGCGCCTCGGCGGCGCTGCTCGCGGCCACCTGGACGACCGCCGCCGCCCTCGGGACCGTCGCGGTCGGGGCCCCGACCGCCCGAGCGGCCGACGGCGCCGCCGGACAGGCGTTCACCATCTCCGATCCGCGCATCACCGAGTCCAGCGGCCTCGCCGCCAGCCTCGCCCACCCCGGCGTCTACTGGACGCACAACGACAGCGACGACGGTCCGTACGTCTACGCGGTCGACTCGCAGGGCCGCACCGTCGCCACCGTCACGTTGCGCGGCGTCGAGCCGCGCGACGTGGAGGCGATCTCGATCGGGCCGGACGGCCGGGTCTACGTCGGGGACATCGGCGACAACCTCGGCGGCAAGTGGCCCGAGGTCTGGATCTACGCCTTCGCCGAGCCCGCCGAACTGCGCGACCAGACCGTGGAGGTGGTCCGCTACCGGGTGCGCTACGAGGACGGCCCGCGCGACGCCGAGGCGCTGATGGTCCACCCGGTCACCGGCCGGGCCTACATCGCCAGCAAGAGGCAGGGGGGCGGCAGCCTCTACCAGGGGCCGGAGAAGCTCTCCGCGGCCGGTGTGAACACCTTCCGCCGGATCGGCGACGTCCCGTGGGTGACCGACGGCGCCTTCTCCCCGGACGGCACCCGGCTCGTCCTGCGCGGTTACTTCGCCGCCACCCTGTACCGCTGGCAGGACGGCGCCCCCGCCGAACTCGGCTCGCTCTCCGCGCCCTTGCAGCGGCAGGGCGAATCGGTCACCTTCACCGCGGACGGCCGGGCGCTGCTCTACGGCAGCGAGGGCAAGGACAGCCCGGTCTGGCGGTCGCCGCTCGACGACGGCCAACTCCCGGACACGGTCGAACCGCTGCCCTCCGCGGCGCCGTCCTCCGGTGCGGCCGCGCCGCCGTCCGGGTCCGCGGCCCCGGGCGGGTCCGCCGGCTCGTCCTCGTCCTCCTCATCCTCCTCGTCCGACGGGCCGTCGGACCGCGCGCTGGGCGTGCTCTTCGTACTCGCAGTCGTGGGGGCCGTGTTCGGCCTGCGGAAGAAGCGCCGCGCGGGCTGACGGGTCGGCCGACCCGGAGCCGACGGCTCCGTACGCCGGTGCGAGAGGCCGACCGGTGCGAGAGGCCGACCGGTGCGAGAGGCCGACCGGGGCGAACGGGCGTGAACGAACGGCCCGTCGGCGACCGGGGTCGCACCCGGAGCGGGTGGCCGGCCGGCTCCGACGAGGTGAATCTGTCGCCGATTTGTGACAAAGCTTGGCCAACACCCGCCCCGTGCAGGGTTTTCGTGGACGTAGTGTTCCGCCTATGTCACGGAAGAGCCGCCGCATCTCCACCCCCGACCCGGGCGACACCTGGGTCCCGCGTTCCCGGCGTCGCGAGAGTCCGCTCGCCCTCGCGGGCCACGCGGTGAAGTTCCTCGGCTACAGCACGCTGGCCGGAGTCCTCCTGGCGGGCGTGGCCCTGCCCGCGGCCGGCGCGCTCGGGTTGACCGCCAAGAACACGGCGGACAGTTTCGACAGCATCCCGGACGACTTCAAGACCCCGCCGCTCAGCCAGGCGTCCCAGGTCTTCGACGCCAAGGGCGGGTTGATCGCCAAGGTCTACGAGCGCGACCGCACCGTCATACCCGCCGACCAGATGTCGCCGCTGATACGCCAGGCCCAGGTGGACATCGAGGACGCTCGCTTCTACGAGCACGGCGCGGTCGACCTCAAGGGTGTGCTCCGGGCCGCCACCAAGAACGCCGAGAGCGGCACCACCGTCCAGGGCGCCTCGACGCTGACCCAGCAGTACGTGAAGAACGTCAACGTCGAGAAGGCCGGCGACGACCAAGCCGCCGTCCTGGAGGCGCAGCGCAAGACGATCGGCCGCAAGATCCAGGAACTCAAGTACGCCATCAAGCTGGAGGAGGATCTGACGAAGGACCAGATCCTCACGAACTACCTGAACATCACCTTCTACGGCCACCAGGCGTACGGCATCCAGGCCGCCTCCCAGCGGTACTTCAGCAAGGACGCCAAGGACCTGACCGTCCCCGAGGCCGCGACACTCGCGGGCCTGGTGCAGAACCCGTCCCAGTACGACCCCAAGCTGCACCCCGTCGCCGCCCAGAAGCGCCGCGACACCGTCATCGACAAGATGGTGGAGAACAAGCACCTCACCGCCGCGCAGGCCAAGGAGGCCAAGGCGGCGCCGCTGGGCCTGAGGTACAAGGACCCGCAGAACGGGTGCATCACCGCCCAGGCGGGCATGGGCTTCTTCTGCGACTACGTCCGCCACGTGGTCAAGCAGGACCCGGTGTTCGGCAAGAGTGCCGCCGAGCGCAAGAAGCTGTGGGACCAGGGCGGCCTGAACATCTACACCACCCTCGACCCGGACAAGCAGGCCGCCGCCCAGAACGCCGTCACCAAGAAGGTCTACGTCACCGACCCGGTCTCGGCGGCGATCACGATGGTCGAGCCGGGCAGTGGCAAGATCCTGGCGATGGCCCAGACCCGCCCCTACGGCCTGGACCCGAACCAGAACCAGACCGTCGTCAACTACAACGTCGACGCGGCGATGGGCGGCGGCAACGGCTTCCAGCCGGGCTCCAACTTCAAGCCGATCGTGGCCGCCGCGGCACTGGAGGCGGGCCTGCCGGCCACCCAGCTCTACCCGTCCCCGCCCCGGATGGACTGGCCGACGATCAAGACGTGCGACGGCACCTGGAAGAACCTGGACAAGGGCAAGAAGGGCGGCTCGATCCCCAACGAGTCGGATAAGGAGGTCGGCCCGTACGACCTGAAGCAGGCGATGGCCCTCTCGGTCAACACCTACTTCGTCCAGATGGAGCAGGAGATCGGCCTCTGCGCGGTCAAGCAGATGGCCAACAAGCTGGGCGTCGCGACCAAGGCCAGCGGCGATCCGCTCCAGGAGCTGCCCGCGCTGGGCCTCGGCACGCAGGAGGTGAGCCCGCTGGTGATGGCCAATGTCTACGCGACCTTCGCCGCCGAGGGCACCTACTGCGCGCCGCTCGCGATCAACAGCATCACCACGGTGGACGGCAAGGACGTGCCGGTCGTCCCCGCGAAGTGCGCCCGGGTGATGTCCGAGGACACTGCCGACGTCATCAACACCGTGCTGCTCGGTGTGACCGAGAAGGGCACCGCGCGCGAGCTCGGGCTGGACGGCGACCGGCAGATCGCCGGCAAGACCGGTACCACCGACGAGAAGAAGTCGGCCTGGTTCAGCGGTTACACGGCGAACCTGGCCGCCTCGGTCTGGCTCGGCGGCCCGGCCAAGGGCGTGCCGATGAAGAACATCAGGATCGGGGGCAGGTACTACGCGGAGATCTTCGGAGCCACCGGCCCGGGCCCGATCTGGCAGCTGGCGATGAACCAGGCGCTGAAGGGCGTGCCGGAGGACACCTTCGACACCGTCTACATCCCGGACCCGCCCAAGCGGGACCCGAGCACGAGCGGGAGCCCGAGCGGCTCCGGCGCCGCGCCGACCGGGACCGCGCCGACCGGTCCCACCCCGACCGGTGGCCGGACGGCGGACCCGGCGCGGACGGCGGACCCGGGCCGACCGCGTTCGACCCAGCCGACCCAGGGCGCCCAGCCGACCCAGCCGCACCAGCCGATCGACCTGCCCCGGCCGCCCGGGCAGGACGGCGGCGACCGGACGGACGGCCCGCGGAGCGACGGCTGACCACGGAGCGACGGCCGACCGCACCGGCTGACGACCGTGCCCCGGACCGCCCTACGGTCCGGGGCACGGTCGGGTCACCGGCGGCGGGCGGTCAGTTGACGCCCTTGGCCGCCCAGAAGTCCTGCCGGGCCAGCACGCTGGTGTCGGTCTGGTCGGTGAAGAAGCCGTCCACGCCCAGCTCGTAGAGGTAACGCGCCCACCCGATGGCGTCGCCGTAGGCGTTCGGGTCGGTGCCGCGGCGGTAGTCCAGCGGCAGGAAGCCGTTCTCGTTGCGCACCGTGTACGGGTGCAGCAGCAGGTCGGCCGCGTGCGCGTCGCGCACCAGCGTGGTCGGCGGCTGGAGCTTGCCGCCCGCGTCCACCGGCGCGATCAGCTGGGTGGTCGGGCCGATGCCGTGGGCGAAGGAGGCGATCCAGCGCAGCCCCGCCGGGGTGACCAGGTCGGCGACCGTGCGCCGGTCCCCGGACAGCACGAAGTCGTACGGCTGGGTGGTCGCGGCGCCCAGCAGCTGGATCCGCGGGTTGTCGACCAGCTTGGCCAGCCGCTGCAGGCTGCTCGGCTCGAAGGACTGCAGGATCGCCCGTCCGTGCCTGCCGGCCAGGCCGGTGCGGCGCAGCTCGTCGGCGAGCCGCTCCTCCAGCGGCAGACCGATCGAGCGGAAGTAGCTCGGGTGCTTGGTCTCCGGGTAGAGCCAGACCTCGCGGCCCAGCTCACGCCCGCGCTTCTTCGCGAAGTCGGCCAGCTCGCGGAAGGTGAGCAGCGGCCAGCGGCCGTCGTACAGGGTGTTGCGCTGACGCTGCTGCGGCAGGCGCTCCTTGGCGCGCAGGGTGCGCAGCTCGGCGAGCGTGAAGTCCTCGGTGAACCAGCCGGTCTGCGCCACGCCGTCGATGGTCTTGGTGGTCTTCCGGTTCGCGAACTCGGGGTGGTCGGCGACGTCGGTGGTCTCCACGATGTTGTTCTCGTGCCGGACCACCAGGTGGCCGTCCTTGGTGGGGACGAGGTCCGGCTCGATGACGTCCGCTCCGAGCTCCAGGGCCAGCTCGTAGGAGCCGAGGGTCTCCTCGGGGCGGTAGCCGGGCGCGCCGCGGTGGCCGATGACCAGCGGGTGCGGCAGCCGGTCCAGGCCGGTCCCGGTCCGGACCGGGGAGCGGGTGCCGGTCGGGCCCGCGGCGGCTCCGCGCTCCTCGGCGGCGTCGGGCCGGTCGTCGGCTGGGGCCGGGGCCGCGAACGCCTCGCCGCCGGTGGCGGCGAACGCGGCCGCGCCCAGGCCGGCGGCACCGGTCGCGCGCAGGAACCGGCGGCGGGAGGAGGCCGTGTCCTCCGCGGGGGCTGCCGGGCTGCTGCCGTCGAGCGGACGGTACGTCATGGGTGCTCCTAGCTCGCACTGGTGTCGGGGCGGTGGTGGTCGTCGCCCGCAGACTAGGAGCAGCGGCGCCCGGCCGGGTGGCGTTCGGGCGAACTGCGGGAGAAGTTCCGACGCTCCTGCGCCCGTCACCGCCGCGGTCAGCACGCGCCCGTACCTGTACCCGTACCCGTATCCGCCGAGTGATCGCAGGTCTGTCCCGGAACCGTGGGGGAGTCGGCCGCCACGCGCCGGGGAGCGGGCGACTGAGTACCGGTACTCATGCGCCGGCCGGACCGCCCGGCGGAGGATGGGAGCATGCCGCACACCGCCCCCGGCGTCCCCGTCGTGCTCTGGCCCGCCGTCGGGTACCTCGCGCTCTACCTGCTGCTCGCCCTCGCCGCCGCCCGCGAACTGCGGGCCCGGGCCGGTCCGGCCGGCGTCCTGCGGCAGTGGACGGTGGCGCTCTGGACGATGCCGGGCTTCTTCCTCGCGACGGTCCTCAGCCCGCTCCGCGACGGCACCGCGGCCCGCTTCCTGTCCGCCACGGCGGCCGGCGCCGCCGGCAACGCGGCGCTGCTCACCCTCACCGCCCACGCGGCCGGGCTGGGCTGACACCGCGGCCCGGGCCGGTGGCGGGCGCCCGCCACCGGCCCGGTGACCAGCTGGCCGAAGCGGTCCCCCCGGTACGCCACCGCCCACGTCAGGACGCGGTCAGGCGGTCTGCCACAGTTCGATCCGGTTGCCCTCGGGATCGGTGACCCAGCCGAACCGGCCGACGCCAGCCATGTCCTGCGTCTCCTCGGCCACGTCCGCTCCCTTGGCGCGCAGTTGCGCGAGCATCGCGTCCAGGTCGCGGACCCGGAAGTTGAGCATCGTCTGCTGGGCGCGGGACCCGAAGTAGTCGGTCTCGGACTCGAACGTCGCGAACACCGTCGGCCCGGCTCCCGGCCGCCACAGGCCGTTCTCGTCGGCGTCCAGGCCCAGGCAGTCGCGGTACCACGCGCTCAGGGCCGCCGGGTCGTCGGCCCGCATGAAGTAGCCACCGATTCCAAGCACACGTTCCATGGCGTCATCCTGCCAGGGCGGCGATCGGGCGGCACGGCACCACACCATCGTCCGCCGCATCCCGCCCCCGATCGCGGGGGCGTGTCGGACCCCCGCCCCGCCGTCAGAGTTCGGCGAGCAGCTTCCGCCCCTGCGGCCAGTCGCCGAGCCCGGAGTCGGAGTTGAGGTGTCCGTAGGCGCCGGGTTCCACGTACCGGGCACCCCACGCCTCGGCGAAGCCGCGGGCGCGCTCGGTGGTGACCCACGGGTCGTCGGTGCTGGAAACCACCAGTGAGGGGAAGGGGAGGCGTTCCCGGGCCACCGGTCGGAAGCCCACGAGTGCGGGGACATCGGCGTTGTCGATGTCGGCGGGCGCGACCAGCAGCGCCCCCCGGACGGCGGCGGTCCGCCCGGCGGGTGCCGAGGCCGCCCAGCGGGCCGCGGCGACGCAGCCGAGGCTGTGCGCCACCAGGACGACCGGCCCGTCGGCCGCCGCGGCGGCGATCGCGGTGTCGAGGGTGGCCACCCAGGCGTCCGGGTCCGGGTGCTCCCAGTCCGCCTGCTGGACACGCCGGAACGCCGCCGGGTCGGACTCCTCCCACCGGCTCTGCCAGTGCGCGGGCCCCGAGTTCTGGTAGCCGGGCAGGACGAGGTAGGTCGTGCGGTCCGACATCGGGCGGACTCCCTTCGGGGGCTGGCTCGGGCACCAGGGATCCTACGCGCCGAGCCGGCGGGGGCGCGGGGGCCGTGGAACCAGCGCGCACGGGGGGTTTCCCCGGCGCGTGACGCCCGTGGTGCGCCTGCTGTGGTGCACCGGTGCGCCGTGTTGCGTCGGTGCAGCCGGTGGGGGAGGTTGTTCCCGGCCCGTGCCGGTCGCCACCGGCCCGGACCGGCACCATGTCTGACGGTCGATCATGTGGAGGGATGTCGGCGATGACATCGAAGATCCTGCTCGTCACCGGTGACGCCGCGGAGTCGCTGGAAGTGTTCTACCCCTACCAGCGGCTGCTGGAGGAGGGCTACGGGGTCGACATCGCGGCGCCCACGAAGAAGAAGCTCCAGTTCGTGGTCCACGACTTCGTCGAGGGCTACGACACCTACACCGAGAAGCCCGGTTACACCTGGCCCGCCGACCTCGCCCTCGCGGACGTCGATCCGGCCGAGTACGTCGCGCTGGTCATCCCGGGCGGCCGCGCCCCCGAGTACCTGCGGAACAACGCGGACGTGAAGCGGATCGTCCGGCACTTCTTCGAGGCCGACAAGCCGGTGGCGCAGATCTGCCACGGCCCGCTGATCACCGCCGCCGCCGGGGTGCTCGCCGGCCGCCGCAGCGCCGCCTACCCGGCGCTGGAGCCCGATGTGGCCGCCGCAGGTGCCGAGTACGTCGACGGCGAAGCGGTCGTCGACGGTGTGGTCGTCTCGGCGCGGGCCTGGCCCGACCACCCGGGCTGGATCCGCGCGTTCATCGAGGTGCTCCGGGTCAAGGCCCCGCTGGCCTGAGTCCGCCACGGTGGGCCTGCGACTTCGGTCGCAGGCCCACCCCCGGGAACCGTCAGGGTTCTGTTCGACCTGAGGGGGAGCGACACGCCGGAAGAAGATCGCACCAGGGGTGGAGCGGGTCCGGACCTGGGGGTGACGCCCGCGTCGGATCCTCCTGCCAGAGTGTCAGTCGGCGCTACCGAGGCGGATGTTGTGACGATCCGCCCGGTCGGAACACGGGAGGGACGGCGGCATGACGGGAACGACGAGGGATCAGGCGGACCGGGCGGGGCGGACGGGTCCGGGGGGCGAGAGGGAGAGGGGCCGGCACCGGCGCGGCCTGGCCGCGAGGGCGGTGGCGGTCGCGCTCGCCGGCGCGGGTCTGGTGGGTGCACTCGCTCCGGTCGCGGGCGCCCAGGGCGCGGCGCCCACGACCACCCGGTCGCCGGCCGGCGACGGCGCGGCCGCCGGGGCCGCCGCCGAGCGGGTGGACCGCACGGCGCTGGACGCGGCCGTGCGTGGCCTGGTGAGCCCGGGCGGGGCCTCGGCCACGCTGGGGCTGGTCGGCGAGCGCGGGCGCCCCGTCTGGAAGGGCGCGGCCGGCACCGCCGACCTCGCCACCGGGGCTCCGGCCGACGCCGACGGCCGGTTCCGGATCGGCAGCGTCACCAAGACCTTCGTCGCGACGGTGGTGCTCCAGCTCGTCGCCGAGCACCGGATCGGCCTGGACGACCCGGTGGAGAGCCGTCTGCCGGGCGTGGTGCCGAACGGCGGGGAGATCACCGTCCGCCAACTGCTGGGCCACACCAGCGGTCTGTTCAACTACACCGAGGATCCGTCCTTCGCCTTCGAGGAGGATTCGGCCGCCCTGCAGCAGTGGCTCGACACCGGCCGCTGGCACCCCTACGCGCCGCAGGAGCTCGTCGACATCGCCACCAAGCACCCGGTGTACTTCCAGCCCGGGCAGGGGTGGCACTACTCCAACACCAACTACATCGTGGTCGGGATGTTGATCGAGCGGATCACCGGCCGCAGCTGGGCCGACGAGGTGCAGCGGCGGATCGTCCGCCCGCTCGGGCTGACCGGCACCTCGATGCCGCTCAACTCGCCCTTCGTGCCGGGCCCGCACGCCCACGGCTACTACAAGCTCGCCACCGGCCCGGCGGACGTCACCCTGCTCGACCCGAGCATGGCAGGTGCGGCGGGCGCCGGCATCTCCACCACGGCCGACCTCGCCCGGTTCGTCTCCGCCCTGCTCGGCGGCCGGCTGCTCGGCCCGGCCCAACTGGCCGAGATGAAGCGGACCTCTCCGCAGAGCGGGCCCGCCGAGTACGGCCTCGGCCTCCAGCGGACGCCGACGGCCTGCGGCGAGTACTGGGGGCACGGTGGCGGAATCCCGGGCTACAGCACCCTGATGTACGGACGGACGGACGGGCGGCGGCAGTTCACGGCCTCGCTGAACCCGTACGACATGTCCGACCTGCCGGCGACCAACACGGCCTACGAGAACCTGGTCGCCGCCGGGCTCTGCGACATCCGCCCGCCGGCCGTCGCCCCGTCGTCGGCCGCCGCCGGTCCGGCGGCCGCGCCCCCGGCGATCGGTGCCTTCGCGACCACCGGCCCGGTCCGCTGACGGACGTGATGCGCTGACGGCCCCGGTCCGGCGGCGGCGCGGCCGGGCGACCGCAGGCTCTCCGCGGGGGCGCCAGGTGATCACGGCAGCGGGGGTGCCATCATGACCGGCACATGATGGGCACGGGTCGTCAGGAGGACGAGACATGGCAGAGCCGCTGATCGCCGCAGTCGGGGGCCGGGTGCCAGGCGTCGATCCGACGGCCTTCGTCGCACCCAACGCGGTCGTGGTGGGGGCGGTCACGGTCGGCGCCGGCGCGAGCCTCTGGTACGGCGCGGTGATCCGGGGCGACGCCGAGTCGATCACGGTCGGTGCGGGCAGCAACATCCAGGACAACTGCACCCTCCACGCGGACCTGGGCTTCCCGCTGGTGATCGGTGAGCGGGTCTCGGTCGGTCACAACGCCGTCCTGCACGGCTGCGTGATCGAGGACGACGTCCTGGTCGGGATGAACTCCACCGTACTGAACGGGGCCCGGATCGGGGCCGGTTCGCTGGTCGCGGCCGGCGCCGTCGTCCCGCAGGGCATGCAGGTTCCGCCGGCCTCCCTGGTCGCCGGCGTCCCGGCCAAGGTCCGGCGCGAGCTGACCGGGGAGGAGCGGGCCGGGATCACCTTCAACGGCGAGGGCTACCGGCTGCTGGCCGAGAGCCACCGGGAGATCGAGCCGGTGAAGCACCCGACGGCCGAGGGCCTGTCCGACGAGTGATCAGCCGGGCGGTTCGCGGCGTCCGGGGATCGCGGAGGCCGGGACCGCCGGAGCACCGACCGGTACGCCCCGCCCGTGAGCCTGGACTCACGGGCGGGGCGTACCGGATCAGGCTGTCAGCACTCGGGAACGGTCGGGACGTGGAAGTTCCAGTTGCCGTCCGTGTAGGCCCCGTACACGTAGGCCGTTCCGTACCAGTAGCCGTAGCTGCCGGAGTACACGGCCTGCACCCGGTACCAGACGTTGCCCTGGTTGTTGATGTTCTCGCCCCGGATCCAGCACCGCATGTCGACCGCGTCCCCGGACCACGAGAACGAGTTCAGGTCGCCGGTGGTCTTGCTCGCCCACGAGTACGGCTGCGAGTAGACGCCCACCCCGTGGTTGGTCGGGTGGTTGTTGAGGTAGTACCACCCGACGGCGGACGCGCTGCCCGTCGACAGGCCGACCCCGCCCGCCGCCAGTGCCAGCACGGCTGCCGCCGCCGCCCCACGCCGCCCGAGCTTGCCGAGGATGCCCTTGCCCATCGCGATTCTCCTTGTCCGACCGGGTGTCCGATCGAGCTCCACACCGCCCCGCGGTCCGGGGTGGTGGAGCCAGCTGACCGGACGGGCCGGGCTGTTCGACAGCGTCTGACGGAAACTGACAACAGCTGACACCGGCCGCTGTCCTGGCCGAACGCCCGTCCCCTGCCGGGGATTCGGCCGATCGCGTATCTACCCGGTCACGCGTCGCTATGATCCGTACGCGACAAGCGACCAGTGGTCGCCGAAGGATCTGACATCTGACAACGGGGGGCACCGTGACAGAGCAGAAGTCCGAACCCGAGGGGGCGTCGCAGGCGGCGCCGACCGCGGCCGAGCGCCTCGCCGCGGACCTGCGCCGGCTGCGGCTGGACGCGGGCCAGCCCTCGTTCCGCATCATGGCGAGGACGGCCGGGTCCATCTCCCACACCACCCTCTACGAGGCGGCCGCCGGCTCACGCCTGCCGTCCTGGCCCACGACCAGGGCTTTCGTCCGGGCCTGTGGCGGTGACGAGGCCGAGTGGCACCGGCGGTGGAATGCCGCGGTGGGCGCGGTGCCCGCCGCCCCCGTGTCCATCGCCCCCGTGCCGAGCCCCGTGCAGACCTCGGTGCAGACCTCGGTGCAGACCTCCATGCCGGGCTCCCTGGTGCCGGCGGCCGCTCCCGTCCCGGGCTTCCGGCCGGTCGAGCCGTCGCCCGCACCGCCCCGGGGCCGCAGCCGACTTCGGGCCTGCGCGCTCAGCCTGCTGCTCGGCGCGGTGCTCGGCGTGGGCGCGGCGCTCGGCCTGCTGACCGGCCACGCGCCGGCCGCCCATTCCGCCGACGCGTCCGCCTGCCCGGCCGTCACCGAGGCCACCCCCCGCCCCGCCCCGGGCCCGCAGCCGGCCACGGGGCACGACGGCGCCGACGGCCCCTCCTGGATCTCCCGGACCGCCTCCGACCAGCAGGCGGACTCCAGCACCGAGGCCGTCCTGCCCGTGCTCGCCCCGGTCGCCCAGGGGGACGCCCTGGTCGTCACGATGACGCTCACCGGCAGCTGTCCCGGGGCGGTCATGGTCACCGACACCCGGGGCGACCGCTTCCAGGTCATCGAGGACGTCACGGACTCGCTGCGGCACCGGGTGCTCATGCTGGCCGCCCTCGGCGCCTCCGCGCTGACCACCGCCGACTCGATCCGGGTGACCTATCCGCGCGCCGGCACGCACCACGTCGCCGTCGACGAGTTCCGCGGCCTCTCCGCCGTCCGGTCCACCGACGGCGCCTCGGGGGACGCCGTCGGGACCGGCTTCGTCACCGTTGCCGGCGCGTGGCCCGCTCGCCGCTGACCGCCTGGCGGGCACGGTCGGCAGCAGCACCGGCACCGGCTGCGCCGGGCTCGACGTGCCCGGGCCGGCCGGCTACGGATACGGCGCGGACGCGGGGTCCGGCACAGGTGCGGGTACCGGCACCGTGCCGGGCCCGAGCGGGACCGGTCGTCGGCGGTCGGCGGCCCAGGCGATCAGCGCGATCACCGCCCCCGAGGCGGCCAGCCCCGAACCGACCAGCGTGGGCGACGTCCAGCCGAGCCCGGCGTCCAGCGCAAGTCCGCCGAAGTAGGCGCCCTGGGCGTTGGCCAGGTTGAACGCGCCCTGCACCGTCGCCGAGGCCAGGGTGGGCGCGTTGCGCGCCTTCTGCAGCACCAGGGTCTGCACGGCCGGGACGATCGCGAATCCGAAGAGCCCGACCAGCATCACCGTCACGGCAGCCGACCACTCGGTGCGGGCGGTCACCCCGAACAGCGCCAGAGTGGCGGCAAGCAGCAGGAAGGCGGCGCAGACGGTCGGACGCAGCGCGCGGTCGGCGGCGAAGCCGCCCAGCACGTTGCCGATCGTCATGCCGACGCCGAAGAGCGCCAGCACCAGCGTCACCGACCCGGTCGCGTAGCCGGAGACCTCGGTGAGCAGCGGGGTGATGTAGCTGTAGCAGGCGAAGAAGCCGCCGCAGCCGAACACCACCGTGGCCAGGGCCAGCCAGAGCTGCCCGCTGCGGAACGCACCGACCTCGTGCCGGAGCCCGGACTGCGCGGGGGAGGGCAGCTGGGGCACCAGTCGCGCGATGGCGACGGTGCCGAGTGCGCCGATGGCGACCACCACCAGCATGGTGGCCCGCCAGCCGAGGTGCTGGCCGAGCAGGGTCGCGGCCGGCACCCCGATGACGTTGGCGACGGTCAGACCGGAGAACATCACGGCGACCGCCCGGGCCCGCCGGTGCGGGGCGACCAGTTCGGCGGCCGCCACCGCCCCGGCGCCGAAGAACGCGCCGTGCGGCAGCCCGGTGATCACCCGGGCCGTGGCCAGCGACCAGAAGTCGGGCGCGATCGCGCAGAGCAGGTTGCCGGTCGTGAACAGACCGGCGAGCGCGACCAGCACCGCCTTGCGGGGCCGTCCGGCCGCGAGGGCGGTGAGCAGCGGGGCGCCGACCACCACGCCGATGGCATAGGCGGAGATCAGCCATCCCGCCTGGGGGATGGAGACATGGAGGTTCTCGGCGACCTGGGGAAGCAGCCCCATCGCGGCGAATTCGGTGGTGCCGATGGCGAACGCGGTGACGGCCAGGGCGACCAGCGCGAGTGGCAAGGGGGGACTCCGGGGTGACACCCGGGCGGGAGCCGGGCAGGGAGGAGACCGGCACGGTCATCGGGCCGGGGAAGACGGGGAGGCGGGGAGGCGGGGAAGACGGAGGAGGACGGCGGAGAACAGCGCGGGGCGAGGGCGGAGAGCAATTCGTTCGTGCGAAATCCTAATCCGATCGGATGACACCACCGGGTGCTGCCCATGGCGGGCCGGTTACAGCCGGGGGTCGCCAGCGGCGCTCCCGCGCGCGAGACTGGGGTCATGTGCCGCAGTATCAAGACGCTGAGACCGCCCGTGACCCCCGAAGCCTCCGACGAGGACTTCCATGCGGCCGCCCTCCAGTACGTGCGGAAGGTGTCGGGGTTCCGCGCCCCGGCGGCGCACAACCGGGAGGCCTTCGACCGCGCCGTGGAGGCCGTCGCCGAGGCCACCGCCCGGTTGCTCGACGAGCTGGAGGTCCGGGGCGCGCCCGCCCGGGCCACGAAGGCCGCCGCCTGACCCGGCGGCGGGCAGCCGCCGACCGGGTCGGTCCGGCGCAGACCGACCGGGACAGCACCGACTGGGACAGCGCCAATAGCGCCAATAGCGCCAATAGCGCCAACAGGGACAGCAGGGACAACAGGGACAGCTGGGACCAGGGGGGACGAGGAGACCGGTGATGAACCCCGCGAACCGCTACGCACTGACCTTCCCGGGCACCCCCGGCGCCCAGGCTCCGCAGGACGTCGTCGTGGTCTCCCGCACCAGCGCGACCGGCCCCGGCGGCCACCCCGTCTACGAGGACGCCACCGGCATCGTCCGGGCCGAGATCAGCGACGCGGGCGAGGTCCGGATGCTCGCCAGCGGAGGCCACCAGTCCCCGCACTTCCCGGTGCACGCCGAGCCGCTGCCGTAGGGCACCGGCCCGCCGCCGACCGCCTGACGGCACCGCCCGGCCGCACCGCTCCCGCCCCCGGGCCGGGCGGTTCGCCCGGCCGGCCCTCGGGCAGAATCGGCGCATGACCACAGCGAGCTGGCAGGGCACGGTCATCGCACAGAGCGATGACACCACCGTCGTCGAGGGCAACCACTACTTCCCGGCCGAATCCGTGCGCACGGAGTACCTGCGCCCGTCCGACACCACCACCGTCTGCGGGTGGAAGGGCACCGCCGCGTACTACACGCTGGACGTCGGCGGGCAGCGCAACCCCGATGCGGCCTGGTACTACGACGACCCGAAGCCGGAGGCGGAGCACGTCCGCGGCCGGGTGGCGTTCTGGCGCGGGGTGGAGATCACCGAGTAGCGCGTACCACCGGGGCTCACCGGGTACCCGCAGAGCATGGCAATCTTCAGGAAACGGGGCGGCTCGGGGCCGCCGGACGCCGGCCCCGAGCAGGTCGCCGAGGAACTGGCCGAACTCGTCGAGGAACTGGAACGGCCCGTCGCCGTCGAGGGCGGGCCCGCCCGACAGATCGCCGAGTACCGGACGGGCGGCCGGAGTCGGGCCACCGCCCTGCTCGGCTCGATCTCCCGCCGGCTCGGCAGCGGCGGGCTGGCCGCCGCGAAGGGCGCCGCCCACGGGGGCCGGGTCCTCGCGGACCAGCTGATGCGCGCGGCGCCGCGCATCCCGGTACGGGACCTGTCCACCCTGCGCGCCCAGCACCCCGACGCGGCCGACGCCGAGCGGCTGGCCGACCTGCTGGTCACCGGAGCCAGCCGGGCCTCCGGCGCGCTCGGCGCGGGCGTCGGCGCCACGGCGATGCTCCCCGTGCCGCCGGCGATGATGGTGGAGATCGCCGCCGAGACCCTCGCCGTGGCGGCCGTGGAGATCAAGCTGATCGCCGAACTGCACGAGGTGTACGGCCTCGCCGCGCAGGGCACGACCACCCAGCGGGCGTCCGCCTACGTTGCCGCGTGGGCCAACCGCCGGGGCATCGACGCGACGCTGCTGGTGAAGCCGGCCGGCTTCGCCGCGATGGCGCTGGGCGCCGAGGTCCGCCAGCAGGTCCGCAAGCGGCTCACCCGCAGTACGCTGCGCCGCCTGCCGTCGCTGATCCCCATGCTGGTCGGTGCGGGCATCGGTGCCACCGTCAACCGGCGCGACACCCACAAGCTCGCCCGTGAGGTCCGGGAGGACCTCCGGCGCCGGTACGCGGCGGACGGCGCGTACTGGACCGCCGCGGCGCCACCCCTGTCGGGCGAGCCGAGCCCCTGAGGTCCCGTACACCCGGCATCCACCGCCCAGTTCCCGGCGTCGCCGCAGCTCCCGGAGTGGTCGTGGTTCCCGGCGTCGACCCGCTCCCGGACACGCAGGACCGACCGCCCGGCGGTGCCGGGCGGTCGGGGAGTGGAACCCCGAAGTGCAGGGCTCAGATGCCGGGCGCCTGCGGGGCGCCGCCCCCGCGTCCGCCCTTCACGGTGTTGACCATCGCCTGGTGGATCGCCCGCGCCGTGATCTCGTCCGCCGCCGGCACCGGGCTGCCGGCCACGGTGTACCAGTCCAGAGCCCCGGTGTACTGCACGGTCAGCCGGGCCTCGCCGTCCACCCAGGTGGTGTGCACGGTGAGGTCGCCGGAGATCGGGCCGACCTCGGCGGTGGTGACTCCGCCCGGTCCGCTGATGATCGACTGGGTGGTCCAGGTGGCCCAGGACGCCCTGGGATCCCCGGGCGTCTCCATCGCTCGACCGCCCTGCGCCGCTGGTCCGCTCTGCTGCTGCTCGCTCATGCGCCCATCCTTCCCCGCCGGGCCGCCGCCGAGCGGGCAGCGACACCTGCGGTCGCGGAGGCCGCCCGGGCAGCGGGCGGCCTCGTGGGAATCCTTCGTCCTGGACGGTCAGTTGTACGCCTCGGGCTCCTCCAGGGGCTCGCCCTCCGCCTGCGAGGTGTCCTGCGCGTGCTGGTTCTGCATCGAGGTGATGCCCTCCTCGGGGTCGGCCGCGCGGACGTCCTCCTCCCGATCGACGCTCACCTCGGACCGTGCGCTCATATCGGTCATCGCGGGCTCCGTCTCCTCGGCCGGCCGGGGCCGCCCGAGGGCGCCACGGTGTGCCGTGGCGCGGGTCGGCCGCCGGACCGGGCTCCTGTCTCGCCCTTCCAGCCTGCCTCGGTGCCCGCCCCACGGCCAACCGAACCCGAGGGCCTTTCGCGCCGCGGCCGACCGGGCGGGTCGGGCCCGGCGGTGCCCGCCTGTGTCACCACTCCTGCCCGGCCACGCCCGTGCCATGCCTGCGCCGGACCGCGAACCGCTCCGGCGGCCGGTCTCACCACGCGACCGGCAGCGCCTCCAGACCGTAGATGAACGCGTCGGTGCGGAAGACCGGCTCGCTCTCCGGCTCCGCGAGCCGCAGCCCGGGCAGCCGCCGGAAGAGCGTGGCCAGGGCGATCTGCAGTTCCGCCCGGGCCAGCGGCTGGCCCAGGCACTGGTGCACCCCGAAGCCGAACGCGAGGTGGCGCCGCGCGTCCCGGTCCACGTCCAGCTCGTCGGCGGGGAGGTGGCCGGGCGCGGCGAACAGCTCCTCGTCCCGGTTGGCGGTGGAGAGCATGGCGATCACCCCGTCGCCGGCCCGGATCGGGACGCCGCCCAGCTCGACGTCCTCCACGGCCAGCCGCGGCAGGCCCATGTGGACGATGGTGAGGTGGCGCAGCAGCTCCTCGACCGCGCCGGGGACGGCCGCCGGGTCGGCCAGCCGCGCGGCCTGCTCCGGGTGGCGCAGCAGCAGGAGGGTGGAGAGCGCGATCATGTTGGCGGTGGTCTCGTGACCGGCGACCAGCAGCAGCATGCCGGTCGCGGCGATCTCCCGGAGGCTGAGGTCGTCGCGGGCGGCGAGCCGGCTGAGGATGTCGTCGCCGGGGCGGCGGCGCTTCTGCGCGGCGAGGCCGCCCAGGTAGTCGAGCAGCTCGGTCTGGGCCCGCCGCACCTCCGGCTGCGACGACGTGGTGCTGATCAGGAGGCGGCTGAGGTCCTGGAACATCTGCCGGTCCTCGTACGGGACGCCGAGCAGCAGGCAGATCACCAGGGAGGGCACCGGCAGCGCGAAGCCGCTCACCAGGTCGGCGGGGCCGCCGGACGCGGTCATCCGGTCGAGGGCCTCGTCGACGATCTGCTGGACCTCCGGGCGCATCGCCTCGACCCGCTTGACCAGGAAGTCCCCGGTGACCATGCGGCGCAGCCGGGAGTGCTCGGGGTCGTCGAGGCGCAGGAAGTTGGGGTTGGCGGCGGCGATCGCGCGCCGTCCGGGGGAGAAGGACGGGAACTCGGGACGCCGGATGTCGGCGCTGAAGCGGCGGTCGGAGAGCAGCGAGCGGACTTCGTGGTAACCGGTCACCAGCCAGCAGGAGGAGCCGTCCAGCAGCTCGGCACGGGTGACGGAGCCCTCGCGGGCGGCTTCGGTGTAGGCGGGCGGCGGGCTGAACGGGCAGCCGCCGTCGTGCGGGGCGGGCAGCAGCGGGGCGGGGGCGGTGGGCGTGCTCGTCAAGGTGGGGTCTCCTCGCGTGGCGGAACGACAGGCGGCAGGCGGCAGGCGGCAACCGGTGATCGGCGACCGGGCGCCGGCGCCGGCCGGGTGGTGGGCGCGATCCCTGGGGTCGGACAGGCCTGAACCCTGCCTAGACGGTCGTGGGGCCCGTCTGCTCGCCGTCCCTGTCCGAGGCGTCCTCGGCGACGGTGATCGCGCCGCCCGGGCAGAGTTCGGAGGCCAGCCGCACGTCGGCGAACCGCACCGGCGGCAGGACGGTCACGCGGAGCCTCACCAGCCCGTCGTGGTCGTCCTGTTCGAAGACCTCCGGCGCCGTGACGACGCACTGGCCGGAGCTGCAGCAGCGGTCCTGGTCGATGCTCACCTGCATGTACGGACACCTCTCAGTGGTGTGGCACCGGATCGCCCGGGCCGGTCGCCCCCCGCTGTCCTTGTCAACCTAGCCGTCGCTCTGTCGCACACGAAGGGTGCGCCGCCACACTCGCGCAGATTGGCCGATTCCGCTCGTCGCCAGAACAAAGCTGTGGCAAAGGGTGTTTGACCGCCCGTCAGTACTCCTCGGGTGCCGGTCCGAGCCCCTCCGCCGCGGCGATCTCCCGGACCGTCGCCACGGTGTCCGCCTCCTCCGCGCTCTTGTCGGGCCGGTAGCGGAGCACCCGGGCGAACCGGAGGGCCAGCCCGGCGGGATAGCGGGAGCTGCGCTGAACACCGTCGAAGGCGATCTCCACGACGAGTTCCGGCCGTACCCGCACGGTGTACGAGTCGCGTTCGACCTCCCGGGCGAGGAGGTCCGTGGTCTGGCGGGCGAGCGTCTCGTCGGTCAGCCCCTTGAAGGTCTTGCCGAGCATCACCCAGGGCCCGAGGCCGGGTTCGCCCGCCGCCCGGGCGCCGAGGTGGAGGTTGCTGAGGAAGCCGCGCCGTCGGCCGCTGCCCCACTCGGCGGCCAGCACCACGAGGTCCAGGGTGTGCCGCGGCTTGACCTTGATCCACCCGGCGCCGCGCCGGCCGGCCGCGTAGCCGGCCGCCGGATCCTTGGCCAGCACGCCCTCGTGGCCCAGCGCCAGGGTGTCCCGGAAGAAGGCCAGTGCCTCCTCGCGGTCCGCCGTCCCGGAGCGCGCCACCCGCAGTGCGGCCGGCGCGGACTCGTCCAGGGCGGCCCAGCGTTCCCGGCCCGGGCGGTCCACGAAGTCCGTTCCGTCGCGGTGCAGCAGGTCGAAGAAGTAGGCGTTGAGCGGCACTTCGCTGCGCAGCCGCGCCGGATCCTGCCGGGAGGCGGTCCGCGCGGCGGTCTCCTGGAACGGGCGGGGTCGGCCGTCGGGGCCGAGCGCGATCGCCTCGCCGTCCAGCACCGCCGAACGGACCGGCAGGGTCAGGGCCGCCTCGACCACCTCGGGCACCCGGGCGGTGATGTCGTCCAGGCTCCGGGTGAACACCGCCACGTCGTCGCCGTCCCGGTGCACCTGGATCCGGATGCCGTCCAGCTTCCACTCCAGCGCGGCCGGGCCGATCCGGTCGAGTGCCGAGCCGACGTCCGGTGCCGAGGCGGCCAGCATCGGCCGGACGGGACGGCCGACCTCGAGCCGGAACGCCGCCAGCGCGGGCAGGCCGCCGGTCAGTGCCGCCTCGGCGACCGCGCGGGCCGAGCCCCGGAACATCAGCGCCCGCCGCACTGCCGCCGGTGGGACGGCGGCGGCCTGGGCGACCGCGTCGGCGACCACCGCGTCCAGCGCGCCCTGGCGCAGCTCGCCGACCAGCACCGCCCGCAGGAACGCCTGCTCGACATCGGTGGCCCGCTCGAACAGCTCGGTCAGCAGCCGCTGCCGCTCGGCCCGGGCGCCCGGGCCGTGCACCCCGGCGATGGCCTCCAGGGCCAGTTCGGCGTCCCGGACGCCCCACGAGGGTTCGGCGGCGGCGGGCGGCAGGTCGCGCAGGGCGGCCGGTCCGATGCCGGTGCGCAGCCGGTGGGACTCGCCGGAGAGCAGGGCCACCGCCGCCGGGGCCTCGGCCGGGCCGAGTTCGCGCAGGCAGTCCGCCAGGAGCGTGGTCTTGGCCCGGCGGCCGGACTCGCCCGCCACGGCGCGGGAGGTCAGGGCCAGGTGCCTGAGCAGCATGGGGGCTCCTCGGAGGGGCTCGGACCGGGCTCGGAAGGGGGCCGGCGGCCGGGCGCCCGGGGAGGCTCCAGCATCGGCGACGCGGCCCGCCCCGGATCGCAGGACACGCCCCGGGGCGGCGGGCGGCCCGGGGCTCGGAGGGCGTCGGAACGGACACCGGCGACCCGGGGTCGGCGGCCGACCCCGGGTCGGCTGCGCAACACGGCCGCACGGGGCGGCGGCGTCCTGGCCGCCGACGGCAGCGTGGACAACGACGCGACGCTGGAGCGCTACGCCGAGATGGCCCGGGGGC
>NZ_JBFAJO010000109.1:0-20241 GCF_040655255.1 Kitasatospora sp. NPDC050463 | reverse complement strand
TGGCGCCGACCGCACGGCGCCACCGCCGGGCTCACGGACGGGTGGGGTGTCGCACGTGGCGACGGCGCCCCGGTGGCGGGCGTGAACCCCGCCCGCCCTCGCGGGGGCGGGCCGTGCGGCGCGAGCCGGCCCCGGAACGGCGAAGATAACGAGGAGAGAACACTTGGGCGCTCGCGCCCGATCGGCCCGCCACCGGGCACCCCCGGCGAGGCACCATGGGCGGCCCGACCCGCACCACCCCCGACATCCAGGACCGCCATGCCCGCACCACCCGTCCCCACGTTCGCGCTCGCCGCAGCGGCCCTTGCCGTGCTCGCCGGCTGCGCGGGCCACGGCGGCGCCGGGACGACGGAGGGTCCGACCCCCGCCGTGTCGGCCCCCGCGAGCCCTGCCACCGCGTCGTCGATGCCCAGCCCTTCCACGAGCGCGTCCCCGGCTGCTCCCTCCACCCCGGTTGCTCCCTCCACCCCGGCCGTCACCGGGCTCCCGGGCGCCGCCGCCACCGTCGTCCGTACCGAGGTCGCCACCCTCGCCATCCCCTCGATCGGCCTGGCCGGACTGAAGGTGATGCCCTACCCGGGCACGATGGACGACGGGCCCGGTACCCGGATCCAGAACACCGGGGCGGCCGCCAGCCCGTACGGCGAGGAGGGGGGCGTCGGCCCGGGCGAAGTCGGCAACTTCCTGGTCGCGGCACACCGCCTCTCGGCCGGCGGCCCGCTGCGCGACCTCCCGTCAGTGAGCGACGGCGCTGTCGTGCTGGTCACCGTGCACGGCACCGAGTACGAGTACGTGATCACGGGCACCAGGACCACCTCGTTCCGCTCCCAGCAGTCCCTGGCCGAGCAACGCGCCGCCGTCCCGGGCCGCCCGGGCGAGCAGGCGGTCCAACCGATGATCACGATCTCGACCTGCGCCACCCCGGAGGACAACGCCGTCGGCAACCGCTGGCGGGACGCGAACGGCAACCCCGAGCACCGGATCGACAAGATCGGCGTCCTGCGCGCCACCCGCCCCGCCGGCTGACCCCCGTCTCCCCCCTACCGATCGCCAGCGACGGGGCGCGCACCGCTCTCGGCTCGGCCACAGCGGCGGCCGAAGCCCCGACGGCAACGCCTTCACCCCCTCGACGGGCCCCGGTCCTCCGGACCCCGGTACTCGGCTTCCGGGCGGGGCTCCTGCCCCGGGGCCGAAGATTCTTCGGCACCAGTCGGTTAGCGACCGTCACTTCGAGCGGTGAGAACCGAAGGATTTCCCGTCAGCCGCCAGCCGCCGCCCGTCGCTCCCCCGTCACGGTCAGAGCCGGTCAGGGGCGGTCACCGAGCCGGAGGTGGGTGGCGAGCTGGCGGCGGCCACCGGTCAGCGCCTCGGCAACGACCGCGAGCGAGGCCAGCACCGCGAAAGCCACCGCCGGCAGGGTAAGCGGCCCCGCCGCAGCACGCAGGCCGGCCGGCACCGGGGCCCCGACCAGCGTGGACAGGTCGACCGCCGGGCCGAGCAGGACGACGGCCGCCAGCGCGGCCAGGGCGCCGCCGGCCGCGGCCGCCAGGGTCTGCGGCAGCGTCTCGGCGAGGACGAGCGCGAGGCCCTGCCGGGAACGCAGGCCCATCGTGCGCAACCGGGCCAGCAGGGCGGCGCGGTCGGGCGCGGCGCGCAGCAGGGTGAGGAGCACGGCGAGCAGGGTGAGGGCGCCGGCCGCCACGACGGCGTGCAGGAAGAGACGACCGGCGGCGTGCTGGAGGGGATCCCTGGCGAGGTCGATGGTGACGGCGGCGCTGGTGCGGGTGAGGTAGCCGTTGCGCAGGGCGTCGGGATCGTTGCCGACCACGGCGCTGGGCGCGGTCGACCCGGGCGGCGGGGCGCCGGGATCGGCGAGGACGGAAGGCGGCAGTTCGTGGACCAGCCGGGCGAGCGCCGGTTCGTCGACGGGACCGACGGCGAACCAGTCGGTGACCCGGGCGAGTTCCGGCAGCACCTCGGCGGCGGGGGTGGGCAGGACGACGAAGGGTCGGGTGGCTCCGGGCAGAGCGGGGGTCGCGTCGACCGTGCCGGCGTGGACGGTGAGTACCTCGCCACCGCTGGGCAACCGCAGGCGGTGGCCGCCGGGACCGAGATGGCGCGCGAGGTCCGCGCTGAACAGAGCGGGAACGGTGGGCGCCCCGGCGGCGGGACCGGCCGGCCCGGCACCGGCCGGCCCGGCACCGGCGGGAGCGACGGCCAGCACGGCCGGGTCGAACACGCCCGCCCCGACGACGCGTGCGATCCGCGCGTACGCCTGCGGTTCGGCGACGACCAGGGTGACCTGGGTGGCGCCCGGATCGACGCCCGCGCGGGCGACCGGGACGCCTTCGAGCAGGAACGCCTCGCTCTCCAGCCGGACTCCGGTCGCGGCCCTCACGCCCGGCAGGGCGGCGGCCGCCCGGACGAAACCGGGCGGCAGCGTGGCACCGGCCGGCGCCATGACGGAGGCGTCCGCGCCGACGATCAGCCGGGCGGCCCGCTGCCGGGCCGAGTCGACCCCCTCCAGCACACTGGCGCCGAAGCCCGCGGTGGTGACGGCGAGGACCAGGGCGAGCAACGGCAGCACGGAAGGACGGGGCCGGCCATCGGTGCCCCGGGCGGCGCGGGCCAGTCCCAGGAAGCCCACCGTCCCGCGGCCACGGGCGGCCGCGCGGGCCAGGATGCCGGAGAGGTGGGGCAGCAGTCGTGCCAGCAGCAGCGCCGCGGTCAGGGCGATCAGCAGCGGCGCCGCGACGAGCAACAGGTCGGGGCCGGCGTTCGGCGGCGCGGTGCCGCGCCGCCTGACGCCCGTCACCGCGGCGGCGGTCAGGACGAGAAGGGCGAGTTCGGCGATCATCCGGCCGCGCCGCAGGGCCCCGCCGGGGTGGCGGGCCGGTGACAGCGCGGCCCGGACGGGGGCCGCGAGCAGCGCGGACACGGTGACCACCAGTGCGGCCGTCACCGCCGCCGTCCAGCGCGGGGTCGGCCACAGCCACAGCGCCAGCGCGGTGGCCGCCACCGCCGCCGGCAGCACGGCCACCGCGCTCTCCCCGCTCAGCCGCATCAGTACGCCGGCGCCGGAAGCGCCCCGGGCCCGGAGCAGCCGGAGTTCCGCGCCGCGCCGCTGCATGGTGAGCGCGGTGGCCAGCGCCAGGACCACACCCGCCACCCCCGCGACTGCCGCCGGGCCGACCAGGGCCAGCGGCGCGACAGCGGCCTGGCGCACCACCGCCCGCTCCAGATGGCCGGGCAGCCGGGACGTCGTCGCCAGATCCGAGCGCCCGGTCGCGGCGACCAGCCCGGTGGCGGTCGGCCCCGTCATGAACGCGGCGATGTCCCGCCGAACCCCTGCCAGCCGGTCCGCGCGCAGCGCACCGATGTCCACCGGCAGCCGCCAGAAGTCACGGACGTGGTGCCCCCAGACGGCGAGGGCAGCCAGGTCGTCACCCCCGACCACCGCGGCGGTGTGCCAGTGCCGGACGTTCGGGTCGTCGAGCGAACGCTCCAGGCAGGCCCGGCCGGTGCACGGCAGGTCGGCCCAGAACGGATCGGCCGGGTCCGTGACGGTGTAGAAGCCGGTCACCCGTACCTGCCGGGGCGGCACGGAGTCGTCTCCGAGGACGTCGCCGAGACGGATCTTGATCTTCTCCGCCGCGTCCAGGGCGACCGCGATCGGAATCGGCTCACCGGTGGTGGCACCGCCGGACGGCCAGGCGCCCGCCACCAAGGTCGAGTGCTCGGCGAAACCGTGCAGGTAGAGCAGGTTCAGCGTGGGCGGGGAGATCCCGTCCGGACGGTCCAGGCCCGCCGTGGTCAACGCACGAAGCCGAACCCCCTCGGCACCGAACACCGGCCCCGAAGGCGCCACCGGGAAGCCCGCACCCGTCCGGGCCAGCAGCTCACCCGCCACCGACTCCAGGTCCGCCGCGCTCTCACCCCGGTTGTCGCGGGGCGCGGCGGTGGTCAGCAGGCTCGTCTCCAACGGGCCCCGGTCGTGCAGGAAGTCACGCAGTGCCGCATCCGCGCCACGGTCCAGGACCCGGGGGAACACCGCCGCCAGGAACACCAGCGCGAAGGCGAGCCCCGCGGTGAGCAGCGCCGCCCAGGGCGCCGTGCGCAGCCTCGTACGCACCCACCGGGCCGGCCGGTGGTCACCGCCGGCCACGGAACGGGCGGGGCTGGTCACATGGTCCTCCGTCGAACGGGACGGCGGTCGTCGACGATCCGTCACCCGATGAGCGGCCGATCCTGTCAGACGGCCCCGCGCGGCGGAAGACGCTGTTGGGAACCCGGACCGAAGAGGCAGTCCGGGGACGGACGAACGGGCAGACAACCCGCCTGCGCCCCGGCAGCCGACTCCGGATCAGGCGGACCGCCGGGTGCGGGCGCCGGGTGTCGGCGGCGCCTTCGCCGGGGCGGGGGCGCCGGGGAGGGCGGTGGCCCGGCCGGTCAACCGGAGAGCGCGCTCCGCGCGTCGCTTCCGGTACGACTGAACCGGGCCCGTCGACCGCCCCGTTCTCACCTCGGGGGCAACGCCGTCCCGCCCCCGCCACCAGGCCCCGTCCGGCCGACCCCGGGCCGGTGGACCCGGTCGAGGCCCGGCTCCTCTCGCCCGCCTCGCCCGCCTCGCCCGCCCGAACGTACGGAGGTCCGATGGGCCGCTATGTCATCCGTCGGCTGCTACAGGCGCTCCCCGTGCTGATCGGCGCGACGTTCCTGCTCTATGCCGTGGTCTTCGCGCTGCCCGGCGACCCGGTGCAGGCGCTGGCCGGCGACAGGCGCGTCAATCCGCTCGTGGCGGAGATGATCCGCCAGAAGTACCACCTGAACGACCCGTTCCTCCTCCAGTACTGGTACTACATCTCGGGAGTCTTCCAGGGCGACCTCGGAGAGAGCCTGACCGGCCGCTCGGTCGGCGACATGATCGGCGAGTCCTTCCCCTACACCGTGAACCTCTCCCTGGTGGCCTTCGTCATCGAGGCGGTCATCGGTGTCCTGGCGGGCGTCCTGGCGGCGCTGCGCAAGGGCGGCTTCCTGGACCAGCTGGTCCTGGTCAGCACGCTGTTCGTGATCTCGGTCCCGGTCTTCGTCACCGGCTTCGTGCTCCAGCTGCTGCTGGGCGTGAAACTCAAGACCGACTACGGCATCGACGTCTTCCCCGTCTCCTTCAACGACGAGGACGGGCTGCGGGCCTACCTGCTGCCCGCGTTCGTGCTGGCGTCCACCTCACTGGCCTACGCGGCCCGACTGACCCGCACCAGCCTGATGGAGACCATGCGCGCGGACTACGTCCGCACCGCGGTCGCCAAGGGCCTGAAGCGCCGTCGGGTGATCGGCCGGCACGCCCTGCGCAACGCGCTGATCCCGATCGTCACCTTCCTCGGCGTCGACCTCGGCGGTCTGATGGGCGGCGCGGTCATCACCGAGAGCATCTTCAACGTGCACGGCATCGGCGGTCTGCTCGCCCGTGCCGTGTACCAGAAACAGGGCACGATCGTCATCGGCGTGGTGACGCTGCTGGTGCTGGTCTACCTGCTCACCAACCTGCTCGTGGACCTGCTGTACGCCGTGCTCGACCCGAGGATCCGCTACGAGTGACGGGCCCTGCCCCTCGGTGGGGGCTCCTGGCCGACACCTCGGCGCCGGCGCCTCGGCGCGAGTGCCTCGCCGGCGCGCGAGGGCCGGGCGTGGCAGGCTTGCGGGCCATGGGTGAGCGTGATGTCGGCGGGGCGGACGGGTCGGTGCCGCTGCTGGTGGTGGATGCCGCCAATGTGGTGGGTTCGGTGCCCGATGGGTGGTGGCGGGACCGCCGGGGTGCGGCCGAGCGGCTGCGCGACGCGTTGGTCGTCGTCGCGCGGCACGGACCGGCGGACCGGGACGGGGCGGGTACCGGCCCGGTGGAGGTGGTGCTGGTCGTGGAAGGCGCCGCCCGCGGGGTGCCCTGGGTCCCCGGGGTCCGGGTCGTCGCCGCACCCGGGTCCGGCGACGACCGGATCGTCGGACTGGTCGAGGAGGCGCTGGCCGCCCGGCCGTGGCGGGACTGCCTGGTCGTCACCGCGGACCGCGGCCTGCGTGCCCGCGTCACCGCCCTCGGCGCCGGAGTACTCGGTCCGCGTACGGTGTGGCCGGCCCGGTCGGCCCCGTCGGAGGGTTGAGCGATCGACCGCGAGTATTCGTGTCAAGGAATATTCACTGGCCGGCCAGGCCCTGGGCGATCCGCCACGGGCGACGAGGGCCCCTGGCCAGAGCCGCCGGCGAGGGCGGCCAACGGGCGGTGGGCATGTCGGAGTTGAGTTCGAGCGCACTCCAAGTTCTACGGTCTTGCCAGGACCGGGCACCACGAAGAAGGTGCCGGCGCACCACCGGAAACGGAGCCACCGCCATGACCATCCCCCCGAACGTCGCCGAGACCCGGCAGGACCGCTACGACCGCGGCATCGAGGTGCTGACCCGGATCGACGGCGAGGCGGGTCAGCGGGTGGTCGACGCGCTGGCCGGGATCAGCCCCGAGCTCGGCCACCAGATCGTCGCCTGGGGATTCGGCGAGATCTACCAGCGCCCCGGGCTCGCGCCGCGCGACCGCCAGTTGGTGACCCTGGGCATGCTCACCGCGCTCGGCGGCTGCGAAGCCCAGCTGGACGTCCACATCAACGCCTCCCTCAATGTCGGCCTCACCCCCGAGGAGATCATCGAGGCACTGCTGCACTCCGCCGCCTACTGCGGCTTCCCGAAGGCCCTCAACGCCACCTTCGTCGCCAAGAAGGTCTTCACCGAGCGCGGCCTCCTGCCGGTCGCGGCCGACTGAGGCCCCGGAGGGCCGGCCGGTCGATCGCGACCGGTCGGTCGGCCAGTCGGCCACTCCGTCAGTCCGTCAGTCGGCCGGTCCGTCAGTCGGTCAGCGCCGCAAGCTCCGCATTGGCGCGCTCGGCGACCAGGGCGAGGACGCGGCCGGCGGCGGCGAGGTCCTCGGCGGGTATCGCGCCCCAGATGCGGGCGGTGACGGGGGCGGTCTGCGCGCCGACGGCGGCGAGCAGCTCGCGCCCCGCGTCCGTGGGGCGGAGGTGGGCACCGTCCGCGACGAGCAGCTGCCTGGCCACCAGCTCGTCGACGGTGGCGCGGGCGTCGGCCGGATCGGCCTTGAGGGAGCCCCGGAGCTGGGCGACGAGCTGGTCGGCCGTCTGCGGGGCGTCGGCGGTGACGGCGGCGCGCAGGGCGATCTGCTGCTGGAAGGTGATGCCGTGCCGGGCCAGGACGTGCTCCAGGACGCCGCGGGCGGCGTAGTGGGCCAGGCCGAGGGCGCGGGCGTCGGCGACGGGCGCGGTGGCTGCGGTGGCTGCGGTGGTGGTCATGGTGTTGCCCCCTGAGTGCTGTCGTCGTTCGGTAGGGATGGTGCGAGAGGTACATCGAGCAGGGTCGTCAGCTCGTCGGTGAAGGCGCGCGTCCGCGGGGCGTCGAGGCCGCCGAGCGGCTCCAGCAGCTGCTGATGCAGTTGCTGGACCACCGCGACGGCCTGCCGTGTGACGGCCAGGCCCTGGTCGGTGAGGGCGAGCTGAACGGCGCGCGGATCACGGGGGTCGCGGGTGCGTTCGATCAGGCCGGCCGACTCCAGCGCGCGCGCCAGCTTCGAGACGTAGAGCGCCTCCAGTCCGGTGTGGTCGGCGAGCCGGCGCTGACTGGGCCGCTCGCCGGCGCGCTGCATGCCGTGCAGCGACGCGACCAGTGAGTACTGCGCGTGGGTGAGGCCCAGCGGAGCCACCGCGCGATCGACCGCGACGCGCCACTTGTTGGCGAGCCGCCATACCAGGAAGCCGGGCGTGGGGCCCGTTGAATCCTTGCTCATGCCACATAGAGTACATGGCTATTATGTCCATGGCTACTATTGCGGCGGACGGCACGGGCGCGATGGACCGTACGGCCGGAACTTCGCTGCGGTGTCGATCCCGCGCACCGGAAGCGGCGGCCGGGCAGTTCGCCGAGCCGGCTGCCGACGAGGAATGTGACGACGGGGTGCAGATGGTGGGTCCTCATGGCGAAGGGAGGCCTGTTCGGGTCGAGGCGGGGCACGTGAGTCCCGTCGTCCCGAGCGAGTGATCACCAGCAGAGGAGAGAGCATGCCGACCGTCGCGTCCCGCCCTTCGACCGCTGCCCGCACCCACGGTTCCTCGGCCCTCGCGGCCGGTCCGGTCGTGACCGGCGCCGAGGTGACCGGTTCAGCCGACTTCGCCCGGGTGGCCGCACAGCTGGGGATCGCGGCGGACCGGCCGGCGCAGGTGTGCCCGGCGGACGCGCGCGAGCTGTCGAAGGTGCTGTTCGCCCGCCTGCGCGCGGCCGAGGAGGGCACCGCCGAGTACTCGTACGTCCGCGGCACCCTGGTCGAACTGAACATGGCCCTGGTGAAGTTCGCGGCGAGCCGGTTCACCCACCGCAAGGAACCGGTCGAGGACATCATCCAGGTCGGCACGATCGGCCTGATCAAGGCCATCGACCGCTTCGACCCGGCGTTCGGGGTCGAGTTCTCCACGTTCGCGCTGCCGACCGTGCGCGGGGAGATCAAGCGGTTCTTCCGCGACACCGGCTGGATGGTGCACGTCCCCCGCCGTCTGCAGGAGCTGCGGCTGACGCTCGCCAGGACCAGTGACGCGATGGAACAGTTGCTGGACCGCGCCCCCACCCCCGCCGAGCTGGCCGCGCACCTGGACCTGACCGAGGACGAGGTGCGTGAGGGCCTGATCGCCTCCCGGGCGGAGAGCGTCGGCTCACTCGACGCCCCGCCGCCCGGAAGGGACCGGGCGGACGGCGGCGACGCGCTGGGCGACCGGATCGCGCGGGAGGAGGGCGCCTTCGAGACCGTGCTCTGCCTGGAGACCCTCAAGCCGCTCATCGCCGCCCTGCCGGAGCGTGATCGCACCCTCCTCTCCCTGCGCTTCGGCGCCGAACTGACCCAGGGGGAGATCGGCCGCCGGCTGGGCATCTCGCAGATGCACGTGTCCCGGCTGCTCACCCGCATCCTGGCGGGCCTTCGCACCGAGCTCCTGGCCGAGGCCTGAGCGCGCCGGGAGCGGCCGCCGCCCCTCGTCGGGCCCAGGAGCGGCCCCGGGAACAGGCCCCAGGAGGTTCGCCCCCACCCGGAGCGGGTGCGGTAGCGTCCCTGACGGTACGGACGGATGCCCGGCACGGCTTCGCGGCACGGCCCCTGGCCTGGTGCGGAGCCGGAGCGGGCGTTGACGGTGACGGGCCCACGGCCCGGCACCCTAGGAGGAAGCGGCGTCCTGATGGCCGGCACGACGAAGCCCCAGGCACAGCACACGACGAGCGGCACCGCACAGGTCGACGAAGCGGACCTGCGGCGCCTGCTCGCCGGGCTGACCGCCGTACGCGACGGCAACTTCGGAACCCGGCTGCCCGGCGACGCCGACGGCCTGCTGGGCGAGATCGCCACCGTGTTCAACGGCATGGTCGACCAGCTCTCGCTGTTCACCTCCGAGGTGACCCGGGTAGCCCGCGAGGTCGGCACCGAGGGCCGGCTCGGCGGCCAGGCGGCGGTGCCCGGCGTGTCGGGGACGTGGAAGGACCTGACCGACTCCGTCAACGCGATGGCCGGCAATCTCACCACCCAGGTCCGCGACATCGCCCAGGTCGCCACCGCCGTCGCCAAGGGCGACCTCTCCCAGAAGATCGACGTCGCCGCCCGCGGCGAGATCCTGGAACTCAAGAACACCGTCAACACCATGGTCGACCAACTGTCCTCGTTCGCCGCCGAGGTGACCCGGGTCGCCCGCGAGGTCGGCAGCGAGGGCCGGCTCGGCGGACAGGCCCGGGTCCCGGGAGTCGCGGGCACCTGGCGGGACCTCACCGAGTCGGTCAACGTGATGGCCGACAACCTCACCGCGCAGGTCCGCTCCATCGCCGAGGTGACCACCGCCGTCGCCCAGGGCGACCTGTCGCAGAAGATCCGGGTGGACGCCCGCGGCGAGATCCTGGAGCTGAAGGAGACCATCAACACGATGGTCGACCAGCTGTCCGCGTTCGCGGACGAGGTGACCCGGGTGGCGGGCGAGGTCGGCACCGAGGGCAACCTCGGCGGCCAGGCCACCGTCCGCGGCGCCTCCGGCACGTGGAAGGACCTCACCGACAACGTCAACGTGATGGCCTCCAACCTCACCGGCCAGGTCCGCTCCATCGCGCAGGTGGCCACCGCCGTCGCCAAGGGCGACCTGTCGCAGAAGATCAACGTGGAGGCCAAGGGCGAGGTCGCCGCGCTGGCCGGCGTCATCAACACCATGGTCGACACGCTCTCCGCCTTCGCGGACGAAGTGACCAGGGTGGCCCGCGAGGTCGGCACCGAGGGCACCCTCGGCGGGCAGGCACGCGTCCCGAACGTGGCCGGCACCTGGAAGGACCTCACCGACAACGTCAACTTCATGGCGCACAACCTCACCAGCCAGGTCCGCAACATCGCCCAGGTCACCACCGCGGTCGCCCGGGGTGACCTCACCCGCAAGATCGACGTGGACGCGCGCGGCGAGATCCTGGAACTCAAGACCACCATCAACACCATGGTCGACCAGCTGAGCGCCTTCGCCGCCGAGGTGACCCGGGTGGCGCGCGAGGTCGGCAGCGAGGGCCGGCTCGGCGGACAGGCCGAGGTCGAGGGCGTCTCCGGCACCTGGAAGCGGCTCACCGAGAACGTCAACGAGCTGGCCGGCAACCTCACCCGCCAGGTCCGCGCGATCGCGGAGGTCACCGGCGCGGTCGCCGAGGGCGACCTGACCCGCTCGATCACCATGGACGCCTCCGGCGAGGTCGCCGACCTCAAGGACAACATCAACTTCATGGTGGAGTCCCTGCGCGAGACCACCCGGGCCAACGAGGACCAGGACTGGCTCAAGTCGAACCTCGCCCGGCTCTCCGCCCTGATGCAGGGCCGGCGCGACCTCCCCGTCGTCGCCGAACTGATCATGGACGAGATCACCCCGCTCGTCTCCGCCCAGTACGGCGCCTTCTACCTCGCCGAGGACACCGGCGAATCCACCGTCCTCACCCTGATCGGCTCCTACGCCTTCCCGGCCGGCACGACCCCGACCCGCTTCCGGCTCGGCGAGTCCTTCGTGGGCCAGGCCGCCCGCAGTCGACGCACGATCGCCGTGGACCGGCTGCCGGCCGGCTACGTGAGCGTCTCCTCGGGCCTGGGCCGGGCAGAACCGACCTCGCTGATCGTGCTGCCGATCGTCGTCGAGGGCCAGGTGCTGGGCGTCATCGAACTCGCCGCCGTGCAGGACTTCACTCCGGTGCACCGGGCCTTCCTCGAACAGCTGATGGAGACCATCGGCGTCAACGTGAACACCATCGTCGCCAACGCCCGCACCGACGAGCTGCTCGGCGAGTCCCAGCGCCTCACCTCCGAGTTGCAGGTCCGCTCCGCGGAGCTCCAGGCCCGGCAGGAGGAACTGCAGTCCTCCAACGCCGAACTGGAGGACAAGGCCGCCCTCCTGGCCGCCCAGAACCGGGACATCGAGACCAAGAACCTGGAGATCGAGCAGGCCCGCCAGGAACTGGAGGACCGCGCGCACCAGCTCTCCCTGGCCTCCACCTACAAGTCGGAGTTCCTGGCCAACATGAGCCACGAGCTGCGCACCCCGCTCAACAGCCTGCTGATCCTCGCCCAGCTCCTCGCCCAGAACCCCACCCGCAACCTGACGGCCAAGCAGGTCGAGTACGCCGGGATCATCCACTCCGCCGGCTCCGACCTGCTCCAGCTGATCAACGACATCCTCGACCTGTCCAAGGTTGAGGCCGGGAAGATGGACGTCACCCCGGAGCACATCCCGCTGCGCAAGCTGCTCGACTACGTCGAGGCCACGTTCCGGCCGTTGACCAGCCAGAAGAGCCTGGCCTTCCAGATCACCACCGGCCCCGGCGTACCCGCGGGGCTGCTCACCGACGACTACCGGCTGCGGCAGGTCCTGCGGAACCTCCTGTCCAACGCCGTGAAGTTCACCGAGCGGGGCAGCGTCGACCTGCGCATCGAGGTGGCGGACGACGCGCGGGTACCGGAGGTCGCCCGCCGCGACGAAGGCCCGGTGATCGCCTTCCACGTCGTGGACACCGGCATCGGGATCGACCCCCAGCACCTGGAGAGCGTCTTCGGCGCGTTCCAGCAGGCCGACGGCACCACCAGCCGCAAGTACGGCGGCACCGGCCTGGGCCTGTCCATCAGCCGGGAGATCGCCTTCCTCCTCGGCGGCGCCATCACGGCCCGGAGCGCTCCGGGCCGGGGCAGCACCTTCTCGCTCTACCTGCCCGCGACCCGGGCGGAGTTCGTCGAACCGGGCACCGAGAACCCGCAGAGGACCAGGGAGCCGGGCACGACCGGGCCGGCCGGGCACGACCGGACGGACCCGACCGGGACGACCGGCACGACCGGCACGCCGGAGGTCGTCCAGCCCAAGAGGCTGCTGGTCATCGAGGAGCGCCGGCGCGGCCTGCTCTCCCTCGTCTCGGAGAGCGCCGTCGCCGACCTGGCCGGGCACGCCGACCTCGGCGGACCCCGCGGTGCCGTCGAGGTCATCACCACGGTCGGCGCCCGGGAGGCGGCCGAGACGCTCGCCGCGACGCCTTGCCACTGCGTGGTCCTGGAGCTGGACCTGCCGGACGGCGCGGCGCTGGACTTCCTGGAGGAGATGGCACGCGACGCCGCACTGCACGGCGTGCCCGTCCTGGCCCACGACAACCGGCGGCTCAGCACCGAACAGGAGCGGCTGCTACAGGGCCGCGCCGCCACCCAACCACTGGAACTGCTGTCCAGCCTGGACGAGTTGCGTGAGCGCATCGCCCTGCACCTGAGGGCGGACCGGCCCGGCGACGTGCTGCCACCGGTACGCGCCGAGGACGCCGCCGCCCCGCTCCCCCAGGACGTCGACGGCTCGCTCGCGGGCCGCACCGTGCTCGTCGTCGACGACGACGACCGCAACCTGTACGCCCTCACCGGGATCCTGGAGCTGCACGGCATGCTCGTCCTGCAGGCCGAGAACGGACGCGCCGCGATCGACACCCTCACCCGCAACGCCGGGGTCGACCTGATCCTGATGGACGTCATGATGCCGGAGATGGACGGCTACGCCGCCACCACGGCCATCCGGGCCATGCCCGCGTACGCCGATCTGCCGATCATCGCCGTCACCGCGAAGGCGATGATCGGCGACCGCGAGAAGAGCCTCGCCTCCGGCGCCAGCGACTACGTCACCAAGCCGGTCGACGCCCGCGACCTCATCGCCTGCATCCAGCGGTGGCTGCGCCCGTAGCGGATCCGGCCACTCCGTCCGAACCGCGCGACCCGAGGAGAGACCGATGCGCGACCGCCAACCGCCTCGGGGCACCGAAGACCGAGCCCGCCCCGCGGCGAACCGCGGCGACGCCCCGAACCCGCCGCCCGCCCGGTCCGCACGGCCCGTCGCCGTCCAACGGGCACCGGGCGAGCACCCCCCGGAGAAGCCGCTCGACTCCGGCGTCGTCGGCCGTCTGACCGTCACCGTCGAGCGGCTGCGCCGTGAACTCACCGTGGCGCGGGCCGAGGCCGACGGCCGGGCGCTGGTCGAACTCGCCAAGGGAATCCTGGTCGAGCGACTGGGCTACGGTCCCGCCGACGCCTTCCGACAGCTCGAAGACCTCGCGGGCCAGTCGAACCTGTCCGTGCTGGAGCTGGCGGCCGACCTGGTCAACCAGGCCTCGCACGACCGGATCGCCGACGTCGCCCGCGAGTTCCTGGCCTCCACCGGCGAGCCGTCCGTGGGCGTCCGGCTGCGCAGCGCCGAGACCGGCATGCTCGGCGCCGACGACGTCCAGGCGGTCGCCCACTCGGCCCTCGAACACGCTCTGCGGCCGCTCGGGGCCCAGGCGGTGGCGATCTGGACGGCCAACTCCGACCAGTCGCTGACCCTGGCGGGCAGTGCCGGCTTCGCGGACGAGGAGGCGATCCGCTGGCGTCACGTCCCGCCGGGCGTGCCCGTCCCGGCGCGCCGCGCCCTGACCGAACGCGGCCCCGCGGTCTACGAGTCGCTGGCCGCGGCGGGGCTTCCCTCGATCGGTCAGCGGGAGTTCGGGGGCGGACGGCTGGCGGTGCCGGCCGGAGCGGGCGGCCGGATCACCGGCGTCCTGGAGGTCTGCTGGAGTGGCGACCTTCCGCCGCAGTCGCAGTCACTGCAACGGCAGTTCGAGGCGCTGGCCGAGCTGTGCGCCACCGCCCTGGAGTCCCGGCCGGCCGCCGCAGGCGGCGACGGCGTCGACCCGCAGACCGCCGACCTGTTGGAGCTGGTCCACGGCCTGCACGATCCCTGCCTGGTCATGCGACCGGACGTCGACGCGACCGGCCGGGCGGCCGACTACCTGATCCTGCACGTCAACCCTCACTTCGAGGACTTCGCCGGCCGGCCGCGCAGCGCCATCGTCGGCGCCCGGCTGCTGGAGGCGTATCCGCTGGCCGCCGAGCCGGGCGGCCTCTTCGAGAAGATCGAACACGTCCTGGCGACCGGTGAATCGTTCCGCTCGCCGGGGATGAGCCTCTCCGCGCTGGTCGACGGCGTCCCGCTGACCACCCGGGCCCGGGTGAGCATCAGCCGGCACGGGACCAGCGCCGTCGTCGTCTGGCGGACCGAGGACGGTACCGCGCGCGTCGCCAGCCTGCTCCAGCACGCCCAGCGCCTCGGGCGCATCGGCGGCTTCGAGGAGAACCTGCACACCGGCGAGATCGTCTGGAACGACACCCTGTTCGACCTCCACGGCCTCCCGCCCCACGCCGACCCCGTCCGGCTGGAACGCCTGCCCGCCCACGCGCACCCCGACGACGGACTCACCATCGGCCGGTTCCTGCGCACCCTGCTGCACCACCAGCGGCCCGCCTCCACGGCGTTCCGCCTCCAGCGCGCCGACGGCATCGCCCGGCACATCCGGGTGGTCGCCGAACCCGTCCTCGACGCCGACGCCCGCATCACCGCCGTCCGCGGCGCCTACCAGGACGTCTCCGCCCAGCACTGGACCGAGGTCGCGCTCGCCGCCACCCGCGACCAGCTCGCCCACACCGAGCAGCAGGCCGCCGAACGCAACCGGCTCGCCCTGCAGTTGCAGCACGCCATCATGCCGCCCAGCCGCGGCCCGCTGGACCTCCACGACCTGAACGTGGCGGTGCGCTACCGGCCCGCCGAGAAGGACCACCTGGTCGGCGGCGACTGGTACGACGCCCTCGCCCTGCCCACCGGCCAGGTACTCCTGTGCGTGGGCGACGTCGCCGGGCACGGCATCGAAGCCGCCACCGGCATGGTCGCGCTGCGCAACGCCCTGCGCGGCCTGGCCGCCACCGGCGCCGGCCCGGGCCAGCTGCTGGGCTGGCTCAACACCGTGACCCACCATCTGACCGACAACGTCACCGCGACGACCGTCTGCGCCCTGTACCAGCCGCGGACCCGGACCCTGCGCTGGGCCAGGGCCGGCCACCTCCCGCCCATCCTGGTGCGCGACGGCCGGGCGACCGAGCTGCCCACCGTCTCCGGGATCCTGCTGGGCGCGATCGACCAGGCCGACTACGAGGAGGGCGAGATCCGGCTGGAGGCCGGGGACACCCTGATGATGTACACCGACGGCCTGATCGAGCGCCGGGACCGCTCCCTGGAGCAGTCGCTGCACGACCTGCTGACCACCGCCGGGGCAGCGGACGGCCTCACGGAACTCGACCGCCGGCTCGACCACCTCCTGCGGTACAGCAGTTCCGACACCGACGACGACACCTGCCTGATCGGGGTCACCGTCCGCTGACCCGACTCCCCGTCCGTGGGGCTCCCGGCTACGCCGCGGAGTCCGGCGGCCGGGTGGGGCCGGCCGGCGCGGGGGCGAAGGGCCCGTCCAGAGCCGCCCACTGCAGCAGCAGGATGGTCTTGCCGTCGGCTATCCGTCCGTCGCGGGTCATGGCGAGGGCCTCGGCGAAGGGGAGTTCGAGGACCTCGATGTCCTCGCCGTCCTCCTCCAGCCCGCCGCCGGTCCCGGTCCGGTCCGCCGGGGTGTAGGCGGCGGCGAAGAAGTGCAGCCGCTCGGTGACGGAACCGGGGCTCATGTAGGCGTCGAGGACGTGGGTGAGCGGGCCGAGTGCGACGCCGAGCTCCTCGGCGCTCTCGCGCCGGACGGCCGTCGGCGGGTCGTCCGCGTCGAGCAGCCCCGCCGCGGCTTCGACGAGCATGCCGTCGGGGTGGTCGTTCACGTAGGCGGGGTAGCGGAACTGGCGGGTGAGCAGGACGCAGCGGCGATCGGCGTCGTACGGCAGGACGACCGCTCCGTTGCCGCGGTCGTAGGTCTCGCGCTGCTGGGTGACCCAGCGTCCGTCGCGGCGGCGGTGGTCGAAGGTGGTGCGGCGCAGCACGTGCCAGCCGCGGGAGGTGAGTTCGACCTCGCGGATCACGACGTCGGGGTTGCGGTCCAGGCCGCGTCCGGCGCTGTCGAGGCCGGTGCGGCCACGGTGGTCGGGGCTGTCGATGCCGGGGCGGGGCGTCACGCCGCCTCCTCGGGTGCGCGGGGCGGGATCTGTGCGACGTCGTGGTAGACGGGCAGGCCGCGGCGGCGGGCGGTGGCGACGTCCTGGTCGGCTCCGGCGGAGTCGCCGGGCAGGCGCAGCACGGCGTCGCAGTGCGCGAGCAGACGATCGGCGGTCGGGTAGAGCACCTGGTCGGCGAGCGGGTCGGTGGGGCCCGCGCCGGCCGAGCGCAGGACGGGCAGGGCGATCCACTCCCCGATCACGGGGAGGTGGCCGGTGGCGAACACGGGCCACGCGGCGGCTTCGAGACGCGCGAGGTTGGCGGCCATGGCCTGCGGGTCGCCGTCGGTGCCGGAGCGGTAGGGCCCGGCGATCAGGATGAGCATGGGCTTGTCGGTCATGAGGCGCTACGATACATGCAGAAACAGGCAAGAACAGGAGAGAATGCGGATGCTGGCTGCTGAACGGCGTGACCACCTGCTGGGTTTGCTCGCCCGGGAGGGCAAGGTCGTCGCCAAGGACGTCGCCGCCGAACTGGGGATCTCCGAGGACAGCGTGCGGCGCGACCTGCGCGATCTCGCGGCCGAGGGGCTCTGCCAGCGGGTCTACGGCGGAGCACTGCCCGTCTCGCCGGCCGTGGCGGACTACGCGGCCCGGCAGAGCGTGGCCCCCACCGGCAAGCGCAAGGTCGCCGCGGTGGCCGCCGGACTGGTGCGGCACGGCGGTGCACTGATCCTCGACGGCGGCACCACCGCCCTCGCCGTCGCCCACGCCCTCCCGCAGGACCTCGCCTGCACCGTGATCACCCACAGCCCGACGATCGCCGCGGCCCTGCTCGACCACCCGACGGCGGAGATCTTCCTGCTCGGGGGCCGCATCTTCAAGCACTCGGCCGTCGCCTGCGGAGCCGCCGCGGTCGAGGCCGCCCAGAACGTCTCCGCCGACCTCTGCCTGCTCGGCGTCACGGGTGTGCACCCGGAGGCGGGCCTGACCACCGGCGACGCCGAGGAGGCCGCGATGAAACGCGCCCTGGCCGCACGGGCCGCGGACACCTACGTCCTCGCCTCCTCCGAGAAGATCGGCACGGCTTCGCGGTTCCGCGTCCTGCCCTGGGAGGAGGTCAGCGGCCTGATCACCGATGCCGACCGCCATGACGCGGTCGTCGAACAGCTCACGGCGCGCGGCGTGGAGATCCTCACGACCGGCTGACGACCGGTACCCGCGGGCCGGACGCCCGCGGCTTACGGGGCGCCCTCACATGCAGGCCTGGGGTTCAGGGGTGTACCCACCTCGGAACCCGACACCCCTGGGCCGGACCCGAAACCCTCGGGTCCGGCCGGCCCGGGCGGTCATCGGTGATCCGCCCGCCCAGGCCGGGGCCGACGATCCCGCCGCCCCGCGCCGAGCTCCGGACGGACGGCCGCCCCGGCCGCCGCACCCTCCTGCGGCCGGGCGACGTACGGTCCGGAGGAGCGTGCGGCGGCCGTCGCGCCGACGGCGTGCGGCCGGGGTTCAGACCAGGCAGCCGACATGCGCGAGGGCCCGCTTGAGCAGCGCCCCCTGCCCGCCGGGCATCTCCTGCTGCACCAGCGGCGATGCGGCCTCCTCCGGGCTGAACCAGACGAGGTCGAGCGCGTCCTGTCGCGGCCGGCAGTCGCCGGCCACCGGGATGATGTAGGCGAGGGACACCGCGTGCTGGCGGGGGTCGTGGAACTCGGTGACGCCCAGGGTGGGAAAGTACTCGGCGACGGTGAACGGCTGCAGCGAGGCCGGGATCCGGGGCAGCGCCACCGGGCCGAGGTCCTTCTCCAGGTGCCGCATCAGCGCGTCGCGGATCCGCTCGTGGTACAGCACGCGGCCCGAGACCAGTGTGCGGCTGACCGTCCCGTCCGGGCCGATCCGCAGCAAAAGCCCGACCTGGGTGACCTCGCCGGCGTCGTCGACGCGGACCGGTACGGCCTCGACGTACAGGATCGGTATCCGGGCGCGCGTGGTCTCGAGTTCGTCGGGGGCGAGCCAGCCTGGCTTGGTTTCCGTCATGTCAGACATTGGCTGATCGTACGTTCCCGGGCCCTCCCCCGGCTGGCGCCCCGCTCGGTCGCCGGTCCGGTTTCGGCCACCCGGTCCGGCCTGCCACCAGCGAGCCGGGCGACCGGGGCGCCGCTCAACCGGCCACGCGCACCACGTACTTCCCGGTGGCCCGGCCGGCCGCCATGGCGTCGTGGGCGGCCGGAACGTCGGCCAGGCCCGGCAGTTCGGTGACCGGCAGGGTGAGCCGACCGTCGGCGAGCAGGTCGAGGGCCCGGCTGATCCCCCGGGCCACCTTGGCCGGGGCGGCGGCCGCCAGGGCGCGGTGGCTGAATCCGGTGACGGTGAGATTGCCGGCGATCAGCCGGCCCAGCGGGGGCAGCGCGTCGACGGCGCCGCCACCCGCGTTGCCGAACAGGACGATCCGACCGCCCGGGGCAGCCAGTTCGAGGTCCAGCTCCAGGGCCTCGGTGCCCAGGGGGTCGAGGACCAGGTCGACGCCCTGCCCGTCGACGGCCGCCCGGACGGCGTCGCCGAGCCGCTCGTCGCGGGCGAACGCGGCGTGGTACCCGGACGCCACGGCCGCCGCCGCCTTCTCCGGGCGGCCCACCGTGCCGATCAGCCGGCCGCCGCCGAGCAGCGGCACCAACTGGGCGATCGCCGCGCCGATGCCGCCGCCGGCCGAGTGCACCAGGACGGTGTCCCCGGCGGTGAAGCGGCCCGCGTCGGTCAGCAGCAGCAGCGCCGTCGCCAGGCCGAGCGGGACGGCCGCGGCCTCGCGCGGGGCGACCCCGGCGGGGAGCGGCACGGTCAGCGCGGCCTCGGCGACCACCACCCCGGCCAGGCCCCCGCCGGCCGGCGCGGCCACCACCGGATCGCCCTCGGCCAGGCCGACGACGCCCTCACCGACCTCCCGGATCCGGCCGGAGACCTCCTTGCCCGGACGGTACGGCCAGGCGGTCACGTACCCGGCGTCGCCCCGACGGGACATCACATCGACGAAGTTCAGCCCCGCGTAGGACACCTCGATCGACACCTGACCGGGGCCGGGGCGTCCTGCCTCGGCCTCCTCCACCCGTGAGTTCTCGGCTCCCCCGGGTGCGGTCATCACCAGTGCGCGCATGTCGGACCCCTCCAGCTACGATGTTCGACGAACGACGAAATTAGTATCACGCAACTTCGATGACTGTCGAACAACGGAGGTCCATCCGTGCCCCGCAGCAGCCGGCGCCGCACCCCGCCGACGCACCCCGCAGCCGAGGAGATCGACCTGCTCGACGTGTTGCACGCCCTGTCCGACCCCACCCGCATGACGATCGTGCGCACCCTGCGCGCCGAGCCCGAACGGGCCTGTGGCACCTTCCCGGTGGACGTCGCGCCGTCCACGCTGAGCCACCACTTCAAGGTGCTGCGCGAGTCCGGCCTGATCCAGCAGCGCGAGGAAGCAAACCGGCGGCTCACCGCGCTGCGCGGCGCCGAGCTGGAACAGCGGTTCCCGGGACTGCTCGACACCGTCCTCGCCGCCTACGACCGCACCGCCGGCGCCGGGGCCTGAGCCGCCGTCATCCGCCGCCCGCGAGTCCATGCCCGGCAGCACGCCGCCGGGCGGCCCCGGTGCCCCCGGTCCGGCTTCCGCACCCCCCGGACCGCCAACGACAGCCGGGGCGTGGGAGGTCGCAGATCGGACGAGCGTCGTGGAG
>NZ_JBFAJO010000108.1:0-20565 GCF_040655255.1 Kitasatospora sp. NPDC050463 | reverse complement strand
GTCAGGGTGTGCTGGCGTTGGAGACCCGGGACGCCCTGCACCTCCTCGACACCGCACTCGCGACCAAGGAACCGAACCTCGTGGCCGCGCGCCTGAGTGCCCGGGGGACCGACCAGGTGCCCATGGTGCTCCGCGAGGTCGTTCGCGTCCCTGCGGCCCCCACGAACGTCACGCCCGACGAGGCGGCCGAACTGCGGCAGCGGATCGAGGGTGCGACGCCGCAGGCCAGGGAGCGGATCATCGGCAAGCTGGTCCGCTCGCACGTCGCCGCGGTGCTCGGACACGGCGGCCCGGAGCACATCGACATGGAAGCCGGCTTCATGGCGATGGGTCTCGACTCGCTGGCCGCCGTCGATCTGCGCAACCGGCTCGGCAAGGCCACCGGCCTGGCCCTGCCCGCCACGCTGCTGTTCGAGCACCCGAGTCCGCATGCGCTGACCCGCCACCTCGACGGCGAACTGCCTCGCCCCGAGGAGACGACGCCACCACCACCGAAGGACGCGGGCCCGGACGAACGGCCGGGTGCCGCACAGCCGAGCGTGCTCGACACGCTGGAGTCGGCATCGGCCGACGACGTACTTGATTTCATTCGACGGGAGTTCGGGCGCTGATCATGACCGACAACAAGCTGCTCGACAACCTCAAGTGGGTCACCGCCGAACTGCACCAGACGCGGCAGAGGCTGCGTGATGCCGAGTCCGCCGCCGGTGAACCCGTCGCCATCATCGGAATGGCCTGCCGCTACCCCGGCGGCGTCCGGACGCCCGAACAGCTCTGGCGGCTGGTCGAACGCGGTGAGGACGCCATCACGGACTTCCCCACCGACCGCGGCTGGGACGTGGAAGGCCTCTACGACGCCGATCCCGAGCACCTCGGGACCTCCTACGTCCGGCGCGGCGGCTTCCTGCACGACGCGGCCGAGTTCGACGCGGGGTTCTTCGGCATCTCGCCGCGCGAGGCGGTGACGATGGACCCGCAGCAGCGGCTGATGCTGGAGGTCGCGTGGGAGGCGCTGGAGCGGGCGGGGGTCGATCCCGAGTCCGTGCGGGGCAGCCGGACCGGCGTGTTCGCCGGGATGATGTACCACGACTACAGCGGCCTGCTGGAGCGCGCGTCCGAGGAGTACGAGGGGTTCTTCGGGAACAGCACGTCCGGCAGTGTGGTGTCCGGCCGGATCGCCTACGAACTCGGCCTCGAAGGGCCCGCGGTCACCATCGACACCGCCTGCTCGTCGTCCCTGGTCGCGCTGCACCTGGCGTGCCAGGCGCTGCGGAAGGGCGACTGCTCCATGGCGCTCGCCGGTGGGGTGACGGTGATGGCCACGCCGCGGCCGTTCATCGACTTCAGCCGGCAGCGCGGGCTGGCCCCCGACGGCCGGTGCAAGTCGTTCGCGGACGGCGCGGACGGCACCGGCTGGGCCGAGGGCGCCGGCGTGCTCCTGGTCGAGCGGCTGTCGGACGCCCTGCGCAACGGGCACCCCGTCCTCGCCGTGGTCCGCGGTTCCGCGGTCAACCAGGACGGCGCGAGCAGCGGGTTCTCCGCGCCGAACGGTGCCGCGCAGCAGCGGGTCATCCGCCAGGCCCTCGCCGATGCCGGCCTCACCGTCGCGGACGTCGACGCCGTCGAGGCGCACGGCACGGGCACGCCGCTGGGCGACCCGATCGAGGCGCGTGCGCTGCTGGCCACCTACGGCGCCGACCGCGCGGGCGGGCAGCCGCTGCTGCTGGGCTCGGTCAAGTCCAACATCGGGCACACCCAGGCCGCCGCCGGTGTGGCCGGCGTGATCAAGATGGTCATGGCGATGCGCCACGGCACCTTCCCGGCCACCCTGCACGTGGATGCGCCCTCGTCCCACGTGGACTGGTCGGCGGGCGGCGTTCGGCTGCTCACCGAGGCTGCGCCCTGGCCGGGAACGGGGCGGGTCCGCCGTGCGGCGGTGTCCGCGTTCGGCGTCAGCGGCACCAACAGCCACGTCGTGCTCGAACAGGCACCGGCCGCTGCCCCGGGGACGGTCACCGACCCGCCACCGGTCGTCGCCCCGGTCGGCACCCCCGTGCCCTGGCTCCTGTCGGGGCGGACCGAGGACGCGCTGCGCGCGCAGGCCCGATCCCTGCGGTCCCACCTCGACGATCACCCGGAGCTGCCGCTCGACGACGTGGCCTGGTCGCTCAGCCACAGCCGGACGGCCTTCCGGCACCGGGCGGTCGTGCTCGGCGCCGACCTCGGCGAGCTGCGCGAGGGCCTCGGCGCCCTCGCCGCGGGCAACGGCGCGCCGGCCGTGGTCGAGGGCGTCGCCGAACAGCGCCGGGGCCGGGCCGTGTTCGTCTTCCCCGGCCAGGGTGCGCAGTGGGTCGGCATGGCCCTGGAACTGATGGACTCCGCACCGGTCTTCGCGGCCCGCATGACCGAGTGCGCCGAGGCCCTGGGTCCCTACGTCGACTGGTCCCTGCCGGACGTCCTGGCCGACGCCGAGGCGCTGGAACGCGTCGACGTCGTCCAGCCGGCCCTGTTCGCCGTCATGGTCTCGCTGGCCGCGATGTGGCGCGCCGCGGGAGTCGAGCCCGCGGCCGTGGTGGGGCACTCGCAGGGCGAGATCGCGGCGGCGTGCGTCGCCGGCGCGCTGTCCCTGGACGACGCCGCCCGGGTGGTGGCCCTGCGCAGCCGGGCCCTGGTGCGGCTGGCCGGACAGGGCGGCATGGTGTCCGTGCCGCGGCCGGCCGGCGACATCGAGCTCGGCGGGGGTCTGTCGATCGCCGCGGTGAACGGCCCCCGGTCCACGGTGGTGTCCGGCGACCCGGAGGCGCTGGCGGCGCTGCTGGGGTCGGACGAGCAGGCCCGCCGGATCCCGGTCGACTACGCGTCGCACTCACCGAGCGTCGAGATCCTCGCCGACGAGGTGGTCGGTGCACTGCGGGAGATCCGCCCCCGGGCCTCGCAGGTCCCGCTGTACTCCACGGTGACCGGCGGCCTGCTCGACACCACCCGCATGGACGCCGAGTACTGGTACCTGAACCTGCGGGCGACGGTGCGCTTCGAGCAGGCGGTCCGCGCGCTCGTCGAGCAGGACCACGCCGACTTCGTCGAGGTGAGCCCGCACCCGGTGCTCGCGTTCGGCATCCGGGAGGTCCTGGACGACAGCGGCCGGACCGGTCTGGCCGCCGGGACCCTGCGCCGCGGCGACGGCGGTCGCGGCAGGTTCCTCGCCTCGCTGGCGGAGCTGTACACGCACGGCGTCGCCGTCGACTGGGACGCCGTCATCGGCGGCGCCCCGCGACGGGTGGACCTGCCGACGTACGCCTTCCAGCGCACCCGGTACTGGCCGGCCGGTCTGCGGGACGGCGGCAGTGCCACGGGCGACTTCGCCGTGTCCGACCACGCCTTCCTCCACATGGCACTCGGCCTCGCCGACGGCGACGGATTCGTCCTCACCGGGCGCGTCTCGCTGGAGACCCACCCCTGGCTCGCCGACCACACCGTCCTCGGCCGGGCGCTGCTGCCGGGCACCGCGCTGCTCGACCTGGCGGTCAGGGCCGCGGACCAGGCCGGCTGCGGACGCGTCGACGAGCTCACCTTCGAGACGCCGGTCCTCCTGCCCGACGACGGCGCCCTGCAGATCCAGGTGATCGTCGCGGCACCCGACCCCACGGGCCGCCGCGCGCTCGACATCTACACGCGGCCCGCCGACACCGCGGACCAGGAGTGGGTGCGGTGCGCGGGCGGCGCGCTGGCGGTGCACCCGGGAGCGGTGCCGGCCGGCCCGGCCTCCTGGCCGCCGGCCGGGGCGGAGCCCGTCGACCTGATCGACCACTACACCCGCCTGCACGACCAGGGACTCGTCTACGGACCGGCCTTCCAGGGCCTGCGCGCCGCCTGGCGCGCCGGCGACGAGGTGTACGCCGAGGTCGTCCTGCCCGAGGAGAGCGGTTCCGGCCGGTTCGGCGTCCACCCGGCCCTGCTCGACGCCGGCCTGCACCTCGCCGGCCTCGTCGGACCGGTCGGCCAGGACGCTCCCCGCCTGCCGTTCTCCTGGACCGGCGTGAGCCTGCGCGCGGCCGGCGGAACCACGCTGCGCGTCCGCCTGACGGGCATCGGACCCGACGCCCTGGCACTGCTGGCCATGGACGCGACGACCGGCGCGCCGGTGCTGTCGGCCGAATCCCTGGCGGTCCGGCCGGTGTCCGCGGCGCAGCTCGGCACCGCCCACGACGCCGCGCTGTTCCGGCTCAGCTGGCGTCCCGCCTCGGCCGACGAGCAGGCGTCGCCCCGCCCGGTGGCGGGGGACACGGTCGTCACCGTCGACCAGGAGACCCCGCGGCAGGCCGTGCACGCCGTCCTGGAGCGGCTGCAGTCCTGGCTGTCCGAGGAGAGGTCCGCATCGGCCCGGCTCGTGATCGTCACCCGGGGCGCCGTCGCCGTCCGGCCGGGCGAGGACCCGAGCGACCTCGCGGGCGCCGCCGTGTGGGGTCTGGTCCGGGCGGCCGAGATCGAGAACCCCGGCTGCTTCGTCCTGGTCGACCTGGACGGCACCGACCCCGAGAGCCACGGCCTGACGCTGGCGCTGGACTCCGGTGAACCCCAGGCCGCCGTTCGCGACGGCGTCCTGCACGTCCCGCGCCTCGCCCGCCTCCCGCTGTCCACCGGACCGGACGTCACCCCGTTCGACCCGCAGGGGACGGTGCTCATCACCGGCGGCACCGGAGTCCTGGGCGGCCTGGTGGCCCGCCACCTGGTGACCGAACACGGCGTGCGGCACCTGCTGCTGCTGAGCCGCAGCGGCGACGCGGCCGAGGAGACGCTGAGCGAGCTCGCCGCCCTCGGCGCCGCGGTCCGCGTCGTCGCCTGCGACGCCGCTGACCGTGCGGCCGTCGGCTCGGTCCTCGCCACCGTGCCGGCCGAACACCCGCTACGTGCGGTGGTGCATGCCGCCGGTCTGCTCGACGACGGACTGGTCTCCGCGCTCACCCCGGAACGGGTGGATGCCGTGCTCCGGCCGAAGATCGACGCCGCGCTGGTCCTCGACGAGCTCACCCGCGACCTCGACCTCGACGCCTTCGTCCTCTTCTCCTCGGCGGCCGGCACCCTGGGCGCCGCGGGTCAGGCCAACTACGCCGCCGGCAACGCCTTCCTCGACGCGCTGGCCGCCCGGCGGCGGGCACGCGGCCAGGCCGCCACCGCGCTGGCCTGGGGCTTCTGGGAACCTCGCAGCGGCATGACCGGCCATGTCGACGAAGCCGATCTGCACCGGATCAACCGGTCCGGCATCGCCGCGCTGACGGCCGCCGAAGGACTGGCGCTGTTCGACCGCGCGCTGGCCTCCGGTGAACCGGCGCTGCTGCCCGCACGACTGGACCTCCCGGCCCTGCGCACCGCCGACACCGCCGTCGCGCCCGTCCTGCGCGACCTGGTCCGCGTGCCCGTACGCCGCGGCGGCGACGACGAGGACCTGAGCGCCCGGCTCGCCCGGCTGCCCGGCGACCGGCGCACCGACCTCCTGCTGGACCTGGTCAGGACCCGGGCGGCGGCGGTGCTGGGGCACGGGTCCGCGGCCGCGGTGGCGGCGGGGCGGCCGTTCCGGGAGGTGGGGTTCGACTCGCTGACGGCTGTGCAGTTGCGTAACGCGCTGTCGACGGCGACGGGGCTGCGGCTTCCGGCGACGTTGGTGTTCGACTATCCGACGCCGGTGGCGTTGGCCGGGTTCCTGCTGTCGTCGTTGGTCGCGTCCGGGGAGTCGTCGGATTCGTCGGCGGCGGCCGGGCGTGCCGTGGCGGCGCGGGTGACGGCGGGGGCCGACGAGCCGATCGCGATCGTGGGGATGGCCTGCCGCTACCCCGGCGGGGTGCGGTCGCCGGAGGACCTGTGGCGGTTGCTGAGCGACGGCTCCGACGCCATCACCCCCTTCCCGACCGACCGGGGCTGGGACCTCGGCGCCCTCTACGACCCGGAGCGCAGCCGCCCGGGAACCAGCTACGCCCAGGAGGGCGGGTTCCTCGACGGAGCCGGTGACTTCGACGCGGAGTTCTTCGGGATCTCGCCGCGTGAGGCGTTGGCGATGGACCCGCAGCAGCGGCTGCTGCTGGAGACGTCGTGGGAGGTGTTCGAGCGTGCGGGCATCGATCCGGCCACGCTGCGCGGCAGCGACACCGGCGTCTTCGCGGGGGTGATGTACCACGACTACGGCTCCCGACTGACCCATGTCTCGGACGACATCGAGGGATACCTGGCCAACGGCACGGCGGGCAGTGTCGCCTCCGGCCGGTTGTCCTACACGTTCGGCCTGGAGGGGCCGGCGGTGACGGTGGACACGGCCTGTTCGTCGTCGCTGGTGGCGCTGCACCTGGCCGTGCAGTCGTTGCGGCAGGGTGAGTGCTCGCTGGCGCTGGCCGGTGGTGTGACGGTGATGTCGACGCCCACCATGTTCGTGGAGTTCAGCCGCCAGCAGGGCCTCGCACCGAACGGCCGCTGCATGGCCTTCGCTGCCGCCGCCGAGGGGACGGGGCTCGCCGAGGGTGTGGGCGTGCTGTTGGTGGAGCGGTTGTCGGACGCGGTGCGTAACGGGCATCGGGTGTTGGCGGTGGTGCGTGGCAGTGCGGTGAATCAGGATGGTGCGTCGAACGGTTTGACGGCGCCGAACGGTCCGTCGCAGCAGCGGGTGATCCGGCAGGCGTTGGCGAACGCCCGGTTGTCCGCCGCCGAGGTGGACGCGGTGGAGGGGCATGGGACGGGTACCACGTTGGGTGACCCGATCGAGGCGCAGGCGTTGCTGGCGACCTACGGGCAGGAGCGGCACGAGCCGTTGTGGCTGGGGTCGGTGAAGTCGAACCTGGGTCACACTCAGGCGGCGGCGGGTGTGGCGGGTGTCATCAAGATGGTGATGGCGATGCGCCACGGTGTCCTGCCGGCCACGTTGCATGTGGATGAGCCGTCGTCGCATGTGGACTGGTCGGCGGGCGGGGTGCGGTTGCTGACGGAGCAGGTTGCGTGGCCGGAGGTGGAGCGTCCGCGTCGGGCTGGTGTGTCGTCGTTCGGGATCAGTGGCACCAATGCGCACGTGATTCTTGAGCAGGGGCCGGCGGAGGAGCCGACGGAACTGCCGGTGCAGGCCGGGCCGGTGCCGGTGGTGTTGTCGGGTCGGACGGCTTCGGCGGTGCGGGATCAGGCGGCGCGGCTGCGGTCGTTCGTCGCCGAGCGGCCGGAGGTGTCGGTGCTGGACGTGGCGGCGTCGGCCGCTGGGCGCAGTGTGTTCGACCACGGTGCGGTGTTCGTGGTGGAGGACCGGGCCGCTCTGCTGCGGGAGTTGGACGCGCTGGCGGCCGGGGACGGCGGGATCGAGTCGGACCTCGTTGCTGGAGGGGGTCTCGGCTTCCTGTTCGCGGGCCAGGGTACGCAGCGCGTAGGCATGGGAGGCGACCTGTACGAGTGGTTCCCGGTGTTCGCGGATGCGTTGGACGAAGTCCTCGAACTCCTCGGTATCCGTGGGGAGTTATTCGGTGCGGATGCCGAGGCGCTGGAGGGGACGGGTGTCGCGCAGCCGGCGCTGTTCGCGTTCGAGGTGGCGCTGTTCCGGCTCTGGGAGTCGTGGGGTGTGCGGCCGGACGCGGTGGCGGGTCACTCGGTCGGTGAGATCGCGGCCGCTCATGTGGCGGGTGTGCTGTCGCTGGAGGACGCGTGCACCTTGGTCGCCGCACGTGGCCGGCTGATGCAGGCGCTTCCGGCCGGTGGGGTGATGGTGGCGGTGGAGGCGTCCGAGGAGGAGGTTCTGCCGCTGCTGGACGGGACTGTGTCGTTGGCGGCGGTCAACGGGCCGACGTCCGTGGTGATTTCGGGCGCCGAGGACGCGGTGGAGCGAGTCGTGGCCGCGCTGTCGGATCGTCGCTCGCGGCGTCTGCGGGTCAGCCATGCCTTCCACTCGCCCTTGATGGAGCCGATGCTGGACGAGTTCCGCCAGGTTCTCGCGGGTCTGTCGTTCGAGGCGCCGACGCTGCGGTTCGTCTCGACGGTCACGGGTGCTCCGGTGGCGGAGGAGATCGCCACGCCCGAGTACTGGGTGGAGCATGCCCGCCAGGCGGTGCGTTTCGCCGATGCGGTGTCGGCGCTGCACGCCAATGGGGTGGAGACGTTTGTCGAGCTCGGCCCCGACGGCGTGTTGAGTGCGATGGGGTCGGCCGTGGTACCGGCGGGGGTGTTCGTCGCGTCGGTGCGCCGGGACCGCGACGAGTGCGCGGCGGTGCTGAGCGCCCTCGCCCACGCGCATCTCCGTGGTGCCAGGGTCGACTGGCAGGCGGTGTTCGGCCGTTCGGGTCCGGCCGTCGTGGATCTGCCGACGTATGCCTTCCAGCACCAGCGGTACTGGCTCGCGAGTGACGGGTCCCGGGCGGGGGACATCAGCGCCGCCGGCCTCGACGCGGCCGACCACCCGTTGCTGGGCGCGGCCGTCGAGCTGCCCCAGTCCGGTGGCCACCTCCTGACCGGACAGCTGGCCACGGCTGCCGAGGGATGGCTGGCCGACCACGAGGTACGGGGCACCCGGCTCGTCCCGGCCACGGTGTTCGTGGAGCTCGCGCAGCGGGCCGCCGACGCGGTGGGCTGCGGCTCCATCGCCGAACTGACGCTGGAAGCGCCGCTCGCGCTGCCCGAACAGGGCCGTGTGGCGGTACAGGTGGCCGTCTCCGAGGTGGAGGCCGGGACGGGCGATCGCGCGTTCAGCATCCATGCCAAGCACGCAGGCCAGGAGTGGATCCGGCACGCCGGGGGCTTCCTCGTCGCCCCGCTCCCGGACGCCCCGTCCGGCTTCGGGACGGAGTGGCCGCCGCGCGGCGCCCGGCCAGTGAGCCTGGACGGCCGCTACCGGCAACTGGCCGAGGACGGATTCCACTACGGCCCCGCGTTTCAGGGCCTGCGGGCGGTCTGGCGTCGTGGTTCGGAGGTGTTCGCCCATGTGGCGCTGCCCGAGGAGGTGGGCAGCGGACGGTTCGGACTGCACCCGGCCCTGCTCGACGCCGCGTTCCACGCCTGGCACGCCGACGGGGCCGGGGAGCCCGGCAGGCTGCCTTACAACTGGCGTGGCGTCGGGCTCTTCAGGACGGGGGCCTCGGAGCTGCGGGTCCGGTTGACGCCCGCGGGCGAGGACGCCGTCACGCTCGTGGCGACGGACGCCGAGGGCACACCGGTCGTCGCGGTGGAGTCCCTCTCCTTCCGCGCCGTCTCGGACGGTCAACTGCGTGACGCCCGCCAGGGCGGCACCGACTCGCTGTTCCGCATCGACTGGCAGCCGGTCGCCACCGCGGCGCGAAGCGGCGACGGCCACCGGCTGATCCGGTGCGTGGGCGACGGGCGCTCCGTGCGTGCCGTCCTGAGCGAGGCGCTGACGTCCGTACGGGAGTGGCTGGCGCAGGACGACCGCCCCGCGTCCGAGCGGCTCGTCGTCGTGACCCGGGGCGCGGTGCCGGGCCACCGGGACGGCAGCGTCACCGATCTCGCCGGGGCCGCAGTCTGGGGCCTGATCCGCTCCGCCCAGGCGGAGCATCCCGATCGGATCGTGCTGGTCGACACCGACACCGACACCGACCCCGATGACGATCTGGCCGCGGCGGCGGTCGCGACCGGCGAACCGCAGCTGGCCGTACGCGGTGGAGCACTCCACGTACCGCGTCTGGTCCGCACCGGGACCGTCGCCGAGCCGACCGTGTGGGACCCGTCGGGCACCGTGCTCATCACCGGCGGCACCGGCCTGCTGGGAGCGGCGACAGCCCGCCACCTGGTCGTCCACCACGGCGTGCGGCACCTGCTGCTGGCCAGCCGCAGCGGCGACGCCGGCGACCTCGTCGCGGAACTGGCCGCGCACGGGGCGGACGTGGCGGTCGCCGCCTGCGACGTCGCCGACCGCGAGGCCGTCGTCCGGCTGCTGGCCGCCATTCCGGTCGAACACCCGCTGACCGCGGTGGTGCACACCGCCGGTGTGGTCGACGACGGCGTCCTGGACGTGCTCACCGAGGAGCGGCTCGACACCGTACTGCGCCCGAAGGCCGACGCGGCGTGGCTGCTGCACGAACTCACCCAGGACCTGGACCTCGACGCGTTCGTGCTCTTCTCCTCCGTCGCCGGCACCCTGGGCGGCGCGGGTCAGGCCAACTACGCGGCCGCCAACGCCTTCCTCGACGGCCTGGCCCACTACCGACGGGGGGCGGGGCTTGCGGCCACGTCCATCGGATGGGGACTGTGGGCCCCCACCGGTGGTATGGCGGGACGGCTGGACGAGGCCGACCTGGCACGGATGCGGCGGGCCGGTGTCGACGCCCTCGGCATCGACGAGGGACTGGAACTGTTCGACGCCGCGCTCGCCTCGGCCGAGCCGGCGGCGGTCGCCGCGAAGCTGGACACCGCCGCCTTGGGCCGCGCCGCCCAGTCGGCCCCCGACGCGCCCGTACCGGCACTGCTGCGTGCGCTGGTACGACCGGTCGGCCCGCGCGGTCGCGGCGCGGCCGCGACGTCGGCCTCCGACCTGGCGCACCGTCTGGTCGCGCTGCCTGCGGCCGAGCGGCACGACCTGGTCCTCGATCTCGTTCGCCGACGTGCGGCGGCGGTGCTGGGGCACGGGTCCGCGGCCGCGGTGGCGGCGGGGCGTTCGTTCCGGGAGGTGGGGATCGACTCGCTGACGGCGGTGGAGCTGCGCAACGCGCTGTCGACGGCGACGGGCTTGCGGCTTCCGGCGACGTTGGTGTTCGACTATCCGACGCCGGTGGCGTTGGCCGGGTTCCTGCTGTCGTCGTTGGTCGCGTCCGGGGAGTCGTCGGATTCGTCGTCGGCGGCCGGGCGCTCCGTGGTGACGGCGGGGGCCGACGAGCCGATCGCGATCGTGGGGATGGCCTGCCGGTTCCCGGGCGGGGTGCGGTCGCCGGAGGACCTGTGGCGGTTGCTGAGCGACGGCTCCGACGCCATCACCCCCTTCCCGGCGGACCGGGGCTGGGATCTCGACGCGCTCTATGCCCCCGACCCCGACCGGGCGGGCACCTCGTACACCCGCGAGGGCGGGTTCCTGCACGACGCGGGTGACTTCGATGCGGAGTTCTTCGGGATCTCGCCGCGTGAGGCGTTGGCGATGGACCCGCAGCAGCGGTTGTTGCTGGAGACGTCGTGGGAGGTGTTCGAGCGTGCGGGCATCGATCCGGCCACGTTGCGCGGCAGCGACACCGGCGTCTTCGCCGGCCTGATGTACCACGACTACGCGTCCGGGCTGTCCACCGTGCCGGAGGAGCTGGAGGGGTACCTGGCCGGCGGCAGCGCAGGGAGCGTCGTTTCGGGGCGGTTGTCCTACACGTTCGGCCTGGAGGGGCCGGCGGTCACCGTCGACACGGCGTGTTCGTCGTCGTTGGTGGCGTTGCATCTGGCGGCGCAGTCGTTGCGGCAGGGTGAGTGCTCGCTGGCGTTGGTCGGTGGTGTGACGGTGATGTCGACGCCGGGGGCGTTCGTGGAGTTCAGCCGTCAGCGGGGCCTGGCGGAGGACGGCCGGTGCAAGTCGTACGCGCAGGCGGCGGACGGCACGGGTTGGTCCGAGGGTGTGGGCGTGCTGTTGGTGGAGCGGTTGTCGGACGCGGTGCGCAACGGGCATCGGGTGTTGGCGGTGGTGCGTGGCAGTGCGGTGAATCAGGATGGTGCGTCGAACGGTTTGACGGCGCCGAACGGGCCGTCGCAGCAGCGGGTGATCCGGCAGGCGTTGGCGAACGCCCGGTTGTCCGCTGCCGAGGTGGACGCGGTGGAGGGGCACGGGACGGGTACCACGTTGGGTGACCCGATCGAGGCGCAGGCGTTGCTGGCGACCTACGGGCAGGAGCGGCACGAGCCGTTGTGGCTGGGGTCGGTGAAGTCGAACCTGGGTCACACTCAGGCGGCGGCGGGTGTGGCGGGTGTCATCAAGATGGTGATGGCGATGCGGCACGGTGTGCTGCCGGCCACGTTGCATGTGGATGAGCCGTCGTCGCATGTGGACTGGTCGGCGGGCGGGGTGCGGTTGCTGACGGAGCAGACGGCGTGGCCGGAGGTGGAGCGTCCGCGTCGGGCGGCGGTGTCCTCGTTCGGGATCAGTGGCACCAATGCGCACGTGATTCTTGAGCAGGGGCCGGCGGAGGAGCCGGGTGTTTCGTCGCAGGCCGGGCCGGTGCCGGTGGTGCTGTCCGCCGCCGGAGAGGTCGCACTGCGGGCGCAGGCGGCGCGACTGTTGCGGCACGTGGAGGCGGAGGCGGCTGAGGACGTGGCCGGTCTGGGCTTCTCGTTGGCGACGACGCGTGCGGCGCTGGACCACCGTGCGGTGGTGGTGGCTGGTGACGCGGCCGAACTGCGGCGGGGCCTGCTGGCGTTGGCGGCGGGGGAGCCCGACGCGGGTGTGGTCACCGGCAGCGCGACGAACGGCGGGTGGGCGTTCCTGTTCGCGGGGCAGGGTGCGCAGCGGGTCGGTATGGGGCGCGCGTTGTATGAGCGGTTCCCGGTGTTCGCGGGGGCGTTGGACGAGGTCCTTGAACGTCTCGGTATCCGTGGGGAGTTCTTCGGTGCGGATGCCGAGGCTCTGGAGGGGACGGGTGTCGCGCAGCCGGCGCTGTTCGCGTTCGAGGTGGCGTTGTTCCGGTTGTGGGAGTCGTGGGGTGTGCGGCCGGATGCGGTGGCGGGTCACTCGGTGGGTGAGATCGCGGCTGCTCATGTGGCGGGTGTGCTGTCGCTGGAGGATGCGTGCACCTTGGTTGCCGCTCGCGGTCGGCTGATGCAGGCGCTTCCGGCGGGCGGGGTGATGGTGGCGGTGGAGGCGTCCGAGGAGGAGGTTCTGCCGCTGCTGGACGGGACTGTGTCGTTGGCGGCGGTCAACGGGCCGACGTCGGTGGTGGTTTCGGGTGCCGAGGATGCGGTGGAGCGGATCACAGAGGCCCTGGCGGATCGCCGCTCGCGCCGCCTGCGGGTCAGCCATGCCTTCCACTCGCCCCTGATGGAGCCGATGCTCGACGACTTCCGCCAGGTACTCGCGGGTCTGTCGTTCGAGGCGCCGACGCTGCGGTTCGTCTCGACGGTCACGGGTGCTCCGGTGACGGAGGAGATCGCCACGCCCGAGTACTGGGTGAAGCACGCCCGTAAGGCGGTGCGTTTCGCCGATGCGGTGTCGGCGCTGCACGCCGACGGGGTCGAGACCTTCGTCGAGCTCGGCCCCGACGGTGTCCTGAGCGCGATGGGTTCGGCCGTGGCGCCGACTGGGCGGTTCGTCGCGTCGGTGCGGCGGGACCGGGACGAGTGCGTGTCGGTGCTGACCGCGCTCGCCCACGCCCACGTTGGTGGTGCCCGGGTCGACTGGCAGGCGGTGTTCGGCCGTTCGGGTCCGGCCGTGGTGGATCTGCCGACCTATGCCTTCCAGCACCAGCGGTACTGGCTGGACCGTCCCGCCGCTGCCGCGTCCTCGGGCGCGGTGGACAGCGAGTTCTGGGCCACGGTCGAACGCGCCGACGTCGACGACTTCGCCGCCACGCTCCAGCTCGCACAGGATGCCTCGCTGGACTCTGTCCTGCCCGCCCTCTCCGCCTGGCGTCGACGCCGGGACGCGGACGCCAGGACGGACGAGCTCCTGCACCAGGTCGTCTGGCGCCCGGTGCCCGAGCAGGGGTCCGGCGCGCTGACGGGGACCTGGCTGCTGGTGACGCCGCCGGCCGGCGAGGAGCGGTGGGAGTGGGTCGCCCGGGCGCTGACCGACCACGGCGCCGAGGTGCTCCGCGTGCCGTTCGGCGCTGTCACGGAAACGCAGGCCGCGCTCACCGGTTCGGGCCCGATCCGGGGCGTCCTGTCGCTCGTTCCACTCACCGCCGAGTTGGAGCCCGGGCTGCCGTCCGGGGTGGTCCACACCCTGGCGCTGTTCCGCGCGCTCGGGGACCAGGGCATCGAGGCTCCCCTGTGGAGCATCACCGCGGGGGCGGTCTCCACTCGCTCCGACGACTCGTTGGCACGGCCGGACCAGACCGCGGTGTGGGGATTCGCGCGGGTTGCGGGGGTGGAGCACCCGTCGCGGTGGGGCGGCGTGATCGACCTGCCGTCGACCCCTGACGGCCGGACCGCCGAGCGGCTGATCTCCGTGCTGGCCGGGGCGGTGGACGAGGACGAGGTGGCGATTCGCGCTGAGGGGATCTTCGGCCGGCGCCTGGTGCCCGTCCGCACCCCTGGCGCAACGGTCGCCGAGGGACTGCGACCGCGTGGCACGGTACTGATCACCGGCGGCACCGGTGTCCTCGGTGCGGCCGTGGCACGCCGGTTGGCCGAGCAGGGGGCCGAACATCTGCTGTTGACGAGCCGCCGTGGCGGGGCGGCTCCGGGCGCGCCCGAGCTGGAGGACGAACTCGTCGCGCTGGGCGCCCGGGTGACGGTGGCCGCCTGCGACGTCGCCGACGCCGAGGCGCTCGGCGTGCTGCTGGACACCGTCCCGGCGGAGGTCCCGCTGACGGCGGTCGTGCATGCGGCCGGGATCCTGGACGACGGCGTGATCGACTCGATGACCGCCGAGCGCTTCGAGGCCGTGTTCCGGCCCAAGGTGGACGCCGCGTGGAACCTCCACGACCTCACACGCGACTGCCGGCTCGACGCGTTCATCCTCTTCTCCTCGCTGGCCGGCACGGTCGGCTCGGCGGGTCAGAGCAACTACGCGGCGGCCAACGCCCTGGTGGACGGCTTCGCCGCGTACCGTCGCGGACAGGGTCTGCCCGCGACCAGTGTCGCCTGGGGGCCGTGGGCGGACGGCGGCATGGCGGACCGGGCCGTCCGGGACCGTCTGACGAGGAACGGCGTCTCCCCCCTGTCCGCCCAGCAGTCCGGCGACGCTCTGCGCCGGGTCCTGGACCTCGGCCTGACCACCGCCCTGGTCACCAGGACGGACTGGGACCGGCTCGCCGTGGCCCACGCCGCCGCCCGGCCGACCCGCCTGTTCGCCGAGCTGACGGACGCCGTGACGGCGACCGCGAGCGAACGCGGCCCGGCCCAGGACCTGGCCCGCAGGCTGGCCGGTCTCGCGGACGCCGAAGCGCGGCGGTTCCTCCTGGAGACCGTACGGGCCGAAACGGCCGCGGTGCTCGGGCACGCCACGTCGGACAGGCTCGACCCGGACCGCTCGTTCCGGGACCTCGGCTTCGACTCCCTCAGTGCGCTGCAACTGCGCAACGCCCTGGGCTCGATCACCGGGATCTCCCTGCCCGCGACCCTGGTCTTCGACCACCCGAACCTCGCCGCTCTCGTCGACCACCTGCTCGCCCGGCTCGCGGACGCCCCGGCCGCCGACCTCCCGGTGCCGCGCACGGGGGCGGTGTCCGCGCAGACCGACGAGCCGATCGCGATCGTGGGCATGGCCTGCCGGTTCCCGGGCGGGGTGCGGTCGCCGGAGGACCTGTGGCGGCTGCTGAGCTCGGGCTCCGACGCCATCACGTCCTTCCCGACCGACCGGGGCTGGGACATCGACACGCTGACCGGATCCGGCCGCTCCGGCGCGTCCGCCGTCCAGGTGGGCGGCTTCATCGAGGACGTCGCCGGTTTCGACGCGGAGTTCTTCGGGATCTCGCCGCGGGAGGCGCTGGCGATGGACCCGCAGCAGCGGCTGCTGCTGGAGACGTCGTGGGAGGTGTTCGAGCGGGCCGGGATCGATCCGGCCACGCTGCGCCGCAGCGACACCGGCGTCTTCGCCGGCACCAACGGTCAGGACTACACCGCCCTGCTGCGCGACACGACGCGGGAGCTGGAGGGCCACGCGGCCACCGGCGCCGCCGCGTCGGTGGTCTCCGGTCGACTGTCCTACGCCTTCGGTCTGGAGGGACCGGCGGTGACGGTGGACACGGCGTGTTCGTCCTCGCTGGTGGCGCTGCATCTGGCGGCGCAGTCGTTGCGGCAGGGGGAGTGCTCGCTGGCGCTGGTGGGCGGGGTGACGGTGATGTCGACACCGGCGGCGTTCGTGGAGTTCAGCCGCCAGGGCGGGCTGGCGGAGGACGGCCGGTGCAAGGCCTTCTCGGCCGCCGCGGACGGCACGGGCTGGTCCGAGGGCGTCGGCGTGCTGCTGGTGGAACGGCTCTCGGACGCGGTGCGCAACGGGCATCAGGTGCTCGCGGTCGTGCGGGGCAGTGCGGTGAACCAGGACGGTGCGTCGAACGGTCTGACGGCGCCGAACGGGCCGTCGCAGCAGCGGGTGATCCGGCAGGCGCTGGCGAACGCCCGGCTGTCCGCCGCCGAGGTTGACGCGGTGGAGGCGCACGGGACGGGCACCCGGCTGGGTGACCCGATCGAGGCCCAGGCGTTGCTGGCCACCTACGGCCAGGAGCGTCCGGTGGAGCGGCCGTTGTGGCTGGGGTCGGTGAAGTCGAATCTCGGCCACACGCAAGCCGCTGCCGGCGTGGCGGGCGTGATCAAGATGGTGCTGGCCATGCGCCACGGAGTGCTGCCCGCCACGTTGCACGTGGACGAGCCGTCGCCGCACATCGACTGGTCGGCGGGCGGGGTACGGCTGCTGACCGAACAGACGGCCTGGCCGGCGGCGGACCGGCCGCGTCGGGCGGGTGTGTCCTCGTTCGGGATCAGCGGCACCAACGCCCACGTCATCCTTGAGCAGGGGCCGGTGCGGAGCACGGAGGCGCCCCAGGACGGCGAGCGGTCGCCGGGCTTCGCGGGACCGGTTCCCGTCGTGCTGTCCGGCCGGAGCGCCGGCGCGGTGCGGGCGCAGGCCGCGCGCTTGCTGGCGTTCGCCGACGGCGGGCATGCGGTGGCCCTCACCGACCTCGCCTATGCGTTGGCGACGACGCGTGCGGCACTGAACCATCGTGCGGTGGTTCTGGCGGACAGCGCGTCGTCGCTCCGGGCCGGTCTGACCGGGCTGGCGGCGGGCGAGGTGGTCGAGCAGCTGGTCGCGGGGAGTGCGGCGGCGCCGGGCGGTCTCGGGTTCCTGTTCGCGGGGCAGGGTGCGCAGCGGGTCGGCATGGGCCGTGGGTTGTACGAGCGGTTCCCGGTGTTCGCGGGTGCGTTGGACGAGGCCCTTGAACGTCTCGGTATCCGTGGGGAGTTCTTCGGTGTGGATGCCGAGGCGCTGGAGGGGACGGGTGTCGCTCAGCCGGCGCTGTTCGCGTTCGAGGTGGCGTTGTTCCGGTTGTGGGAGTCGTGGGGTGTGCGGCCGGATGCGGTGGCGGGTCACTCGGTGGGTGAGATCGCGGCTGCTCATGTGGCGGGTGTGCTGTCGCTGGAGGACGCCTGCACCTTGGTCGCCGCTCGCGGTCGGCTGATGCAGGCGCTTCCGGCCGGTGGGGTGATGGTGGCGGTGGAGGCCTCCGAGGAGGACGTCCTGCCGCTGCTGGGTGACGACGTCGCGCTCGCGGCGGTCAACGGGCCGACGTCGGTGGTGGTTTCGGGCGCCGAGGACGCGGTGGAGCGGATCACAGAGGCCCTGGCGGATCGCCGCTCGCGCCGCCTGCGGGTGAGCCATGCCTTCCACTCGCCCCTGATGGAGCCGATGCTGGACGACTTCCGCCAGGTACTCGCGGGTCTGTCGTTCGAGGCCCCGACGCTGCGGTTCGTCTCGACGGTCACGGGTGCTCCGGTGGCGGAGGAGATCGCCAGGCCCGAGTACTGGGTGGAGCACGCCCGCCAGGCTGTTCGCTTCGCCGATGCGGTGTCTGCGCTGCACGCCGACGGTGTGGAGACCTTCGTCGAGCTCGGCCCCGACGGTGTCCTGAGCGCGATGGGTTCGGCCGTGGCGCCGACTGGGCGGTTCGTCGCGTCGGTGCGGCGGGACCGGGACGAGTGCGTGTCGGTGCTGACCGCGCTCGCCCACGCCCACGTTGGTGGTGTCCGGGTCGACTGGCAGGCGGTGTTCGGCCGTTCGGGCCCGGCCGTGGTGGATCTGCCGACCTATGCCTTCCAGCACCAGCGGTACTGGCTGGACCGTCCCGCCGCTGCCGCGTCCTCGGGCGCCATCGACAGCGAGTTCTGGGCCACGGTCGAACGCGCCGACCTCGACGCGCTGGCCGACACGTTGAACGTGGCGCCGACGCAGCAGGCCGCCCTGGCCGAGGTCCTGCCGGCCCTGGCGGCGTGGCAACGGGAACACCGGGAGCAGTCCGCGACCGCCTCATGGCGCTACAAGGACGCCTGGAACCGTGTGGTCCGGACGGAGCTGCCCACCCGGTTGACCGGCGTCTGGGTGCTGGTGGCCGGGGAGGCGGAGGCGGCGCACGAGGTGATCAGCCGTGCTCTGGAGGACCGGGGCGCGACCGTGCGCCGCGTCGACCCGGCGGACCGCGCTCGACTCGCCGAGCGGCTCCGTGCGGTGCACGACGAGTGGGTTGTCAGCGGAGTGGTGTCCGTCCTGGCCTGGGACGAACGCCCCGACCCCGCCTCGCCGGACGAGCTCACGCTCGGTCTGACCGGCACGCTGGGCCTCGTCCAGGCACTCGGTGATGCCGGGGTGACGGCACCGCTGTGGTGCGTGACGCGCGGCGCGGTCGCGGCGCACCACGACGACGAGCCGGTGCGGGCGGCACAGGCGGCGGTCTGGGGGCTGGGCCAAGTGGCCGCAGTGGAACACCCGGATCGGTGGGGCGGGTTGATCGACCTTCCCGCGAGCATCGACGGGCGCGCCGACACAGAGGCCGACACAGAGGCCGACACAGAGGCCGACATAGAGGTAGAGGCAGAGGCAGAGGCCGTGCGCCTCGCCGAGGTGCTCGCCACCGCGCTCGCCGACGTGACGAACGGCGCCCTGCATGAGGACCAGCTGGCCGTCCGCACGTCCGGCGTGTTCGGCCGCCGGCTCGTGCCCGCCCCTCCGGTGCGACGCCGGAACCACCGACGGCTCAGCGGAACGGCGCTCATCACCGGCGGCACGGGTGCGCTCGGGGCCCAGGTCGCGCGCTGGGCGATCGGGGAGGGAGCCGAGCACGTCGTGCTCGTCGGCAGGCGCGGGCCGGCCGCGCCCGGGGCGGCGCGGTTGGAGGCGGAGTTGACGGCCCTGGGCGCCGAGGTCACCCTCGCCGCCTGCGACGTCGCGGACCGCGACGCACTGGCCGCGCTCCTGGCAGGGCTCCGGGAGACCTGCCGGCTGACGGCCGTGATCCACGCCGCCGGCACGCTCGACGACGGGGTCATGGACGCGATGACTCCGGAGCGGTTCGCCACCGTCATGCGGGCGAAGACGATCGCCGCCCGTCACCTGAACGAACTCACGAGCGATCTGGACCTCGACGCGTTCATCCTGTTCTCCTCGGCGGCCGCCGCTGTCGGCGCCGCAGGACAGGCCAACTACGCGGCGGCCAACGCCGCCCTGGCGGCCGTGGCCGGACAGCGCCGGGCCGAGGACCGCACGGTGACCCTGGTCGCCTGGGGACCGTGGGCCGACGGCGGAATGGCGGACAACGCCCTCGTGTCGCGCCAGCTGCGCCGCAACGGCATCACCCCCTTGCGGGCGGAGGCGGCGCTGGCCGTCCTGCGGCAGGCGTGGGAGGGCGACGAGACCACGCTGACCGTGATCGACGTGGACTGGGAGCGGTTCGTCGCCGCGGCGACGACCGCCCGGCCCGCGCCGCTGCTCGGCGAACTGTCCGCCGTCCGGTCGGCCTGGACGGAGCACGACGGCGCATCGCTCTCCGGCGTGGCGGCACGGTTGTCCGGAGCCTCGGAAGCGGACCGGACACGCATCCTGCTGGGCCTGGTCCAGGAGCAGGCCGCCGCCGTCCTCGGCCACCGGGACCCGGGCACCGTCCGGCCCGACCGCGCGTTCGGTGAGCTTGGTTTCGACTCGCTGACCGCCGTGGAGTTCCGCAACCGCCTCGTCACGGCCACGGGCCTCGCCCTGCCGACCTCCCTGGTCTTCGACCACCCCACACCGACGGCACTGGTGCGTCAGCTGCGGGCCCGCTTCGGCCCGGCCACGGCGGACGCCCCGGCGGCCGGCGGGCTCGTCACGACCGGCACCTCCGCCGACGAGCCGATCGTGATCGTGGGGATGGCCTGCCGCTACCCCGGCGGGGTGCGGTCGCCGGAGGACCTGTGGGACCTGGTGCGGACCGGCGCGGACGTCGTCTCCGACTTCCCGACGGACCGGGGCTGGGACCTCGACGCCCTCTACGACCCCGAGCGGAGCCGCCCGGGAACGACGTACTCCCGCGTGGGCGGATTCCTGCACGACGTGGCCGACTTCGACGCGGAGTTCTTCGGGATCTCGCCGCGGGAGGCGCTGGCGATGGACCCGCAGCAGCGGCTGCTGCTGGAGACCTCGTGGGAGGCGATCGAGCGCGCGGGCATCGACCCCCACGCGCTGCGCGAGAGCCAGACCGGGGTGTTCATGGGGACCAACGGTCAGGACTACGTCACGCTGCTGCGGCAGCCCCCGGAGGAGCTGGAGGGGTACGCGGGCACCGGTTCCGCGGCCGCTGTCTTCTCGGGGCGGCTGTCCTACACGTTCGGTCTGGAGGGGCCGGCGGTGACGGTGGACACGGCGTGTTCGTCGTCGTTGGTGGCGTTGCATCTGGCGGCGCAGTCGTTGCGGCAGGGTGAGTGCTCGCTGGCGTTGGTCGGTGGTGTGAC